>JAPSHS010000020.1 GCA_031179495.1 Kocuria sp.
ACTGCGCAACGCCAACCAGCGCCGCGTGCTCGACACCGTCCGCCGCGACGGCCACCTGACCCAGGCCCAGATCTCCCGGCGCACCGCCCTGGCGCCGTCCACGGTGTCCAACATCGTCCACGAGCTGCTCGACGCCGGCCTGCTCGCGATGGAGGCCGACGGCGCGGGCCGCCGGGGCCAGCTGATCGGCTTCAGGGGCTCGGCCGGTCACGTGGTGGGCATCGACGTGGGGCACCGGCACCTCACGGTCGCGGTGGCCGACCTCAACCAGCGGATCCTCGCCCAGCGCCGCCACGACCTGCCCGACGGACACCACTTCGCCGAGGACCTGGTCCTCGCCCGGCGGGCGATGGACGACCTGCTGGACGGTCTCGGCCCCACCCGTCCGGAGCCGCTCGCCGCGGGCCTCACCGTTCCGGCGCCCGTCGACGCGGGCGGCCGGCTGCTCGGCGCGAGCCCGATCCTGCCGACCTGGAGCGGGGTCGACGTGCGCGAGGAGGCCGGCCGGCGGCTCGGCCTGCCGGTGGTCGTCGAGAACGACGCGAACGCCGGCGCGCTGGGCGAGCACACGTGGGGCGCAGGGCGGGGCGCGCGCAACATGGCGTACCTCAAGATCGGCCACGGCGTCGGTGCGGGCCTCATCCTCAACGGCTCGCTGTTCCGCGGTGCCACCGGCTCGGCCGGGGAGCTCGGCCACACGACCGTCGACGAGCTGGGAGAGGTGTGCCGGTGCGGCAACCGGGGATGCCTCGAGACCTATGTCGCCTCCGGCGAGATCACGCGCCTGCTCGCCGGCACGCACGGTCCGGACCTCACCGTCGCCGACGTGGTGGCCGCCGCCGTCACCGGCGACGTGGGCTGCGCGCGGGTCATCGGCGACACCGGGCGGATGCTGGGCGCCAGCGTCGCCCATCTGTGCAACATCCTCAACCCCGAGCTCGTGGTCGTCGGCGGGGAGATCTCCCGGGCCGGTGACCTGCTGCTCGACCCGTTGCGCGAGACCGTCTCCCGGCACGGCGTCCGCGGCAGCGTGCAGGACCTGCGGATCGAGGCCGCCCGGCTGGGCACCAGCGCCCACGTGGCCGGTGCGGTCGTCCTGGCCCTGCAGCACGCAGAGCTGCCCGCAGGGGCCGGTCCAGACCGCTGACGGCAGTGGCCCGCCACTGTGTTCGACTAATGGACATCGGGTGTCCCGGGTTTTAGTGTGGACCGCACCACAAGAACCCCTCGACGACGGCCGGCGCGTCCGTCCCGGGGTGCGGCACCCGGTCCGTTCCGGTCCCCGCCGATCTCGCACCAGCAAGGGAGCTGTCCGATGAGTCAAGACGCCACGACCCCCACGGTCGAGGAGCATCCGAACACCAAGGCCGTCCTCAGGATCAGCATCATCGCCGCCTTCGGCGGTTTCCTCTTCGGCTACGACTCCGCCGTCATCAACGGCGCAGTCGCCGCCATCGACGCGGAGTTCGACGCCGGCTCGGTCGCGCTGGGCGTCCTGGTGGCCTCGGCCCTGCTCGGCGCCGCCGCCGGCGCGTTCTTCGGTGGGCGAGTGGCCGATATCCTGGGCCGCGTCGCGATCATGAAGATCGCCGCAGTGCTCTTCCTCGTCAGCGCGATCGGCTGCGGCGTGGTCGACACCTACGGCTGGCTGCTGTTCTGGCGCATCGTAGGGGGCGTCGGAGTGGGCGTGGCCTCCGTCATCGCTCCCGCCTACATCGCCGAAGTGGCGCCCGCGGCCATCCGTGGCCGGCTGGGCTCGCTGCAGCAGATGGGCATCGTGCTGGGCATCTTCATCGCCCTGGCCGTGGACGCCTGGCTCGCCGCCCTGGCCGGTGGGGCCGCCGAGGAGCTCTGGCTCGGCCTGGAGGCCTGGCGGTGGATGTTCATGGCCGAGGCCGTCCCTGCCATCGCCTATCTGGTCGGGACCTTCACCATTCCCGAGTCCCCCCGCTACCTCGTGGAGGACGGCCGCCCGGACGAGGCCCAGGCGGTGCTGGCCAATCTGCAGGGCTCCGCGTCGGCGGCAGAGCGGGTGCGCCTCATCAAGGAGTCCCTCCGGAGCGAGCACAAGCCCCGGCTGTCCGATCTCAAGGGCCGGACGGCCGGTCTCAAGCCCATCGTTTGGGTGGGCATCGGCCTGGCCGCGCTGCAGCAGTTCGTGGGCATCAACGTGATCTTCTACTACTCGACCGTGCTCTGGCAGTCCGTGGGCTTCACCGAGGCCGACTCGTTCACCATCACCGTGATCACGTCCGTGGTCAACGTCGCCGTGACCATCGTGGCGATCGCCCTCGTCGAGAAGGTGGGGCGGCGCCGGCTGCTGCTCGTCGGTTCCGCGGGCATGACCCTGTCTCTGGCCACCCTCTCGGTGCTGTTCGCCACCGCGGACGTCGTGAACGGCCAGCCCGAACTCGGCCCGACCGCCGGCCCCCTGGCCCTCGTGGCCGCCAACCTGTTCGTGGTGTTCTTCGGCGTCTCGTGGGGCCCCATGATGTGGGTGCTGCTGGGCGAGATGTTCCCGAACCGGATCCGCGGCGCCGCGCTGGCCGTGGCCGGGTTCGTGCAGTGGATCGCCAACTGGATCGTCACCGTGACCTTCCCGGCCCTGGCCGCCTTCTCCCTCGGCGTCGCCTACGGGCTCTACGCGTTCTTCGCGCTGATCTCGCTGATCTTCACGGTCAAGATGGTCCGCGAGACCACCGGCATCGAGCTCGAGGACATGCAGGACTGAGCCGCTCGCCGCGGCGTCCACCACGACGGCGGTCCGTCTCCCCCATCGGGGAGGCGGACCGCCGTCGTACGGCACGGCAGCCACGCCGCTCCCCTGTCCCTCGGGACGATCCGTCTCACAGGTCCACGGAGGTCCCGTGCGCCCTTCTTTACTCCTCCGTGACCGTCAGGACACGCACCGCCGCCGTCTTCGGGTATTTTCGGGACAGCTGCGCGAAGCCCCGGCTCCCGAGCCGGGTCCGGGCCGCCCGGCCCCACCGCTCCATTTTCAACGGCGAAAAGGAACCACGTTGACCCAGACGACCACGGACCCCGCGTCCCCCGCCCAGACCACCGCCCGCAAGACGGCGGGCCACGTGATCGTGGACACGCTCGTGGCCCACGGGGTGGAGCGCACCTACGTGGTGCCCGGGGAGTCCTACCTGGACGTCCTCGACGGCCTCCACGAGTCCTCGATCGAGACGGTCGTGTGCCGGCACGAGGGCGGGGCGGCGTACATGGCCGAGGCCGACGGGAAGATGAACCCGGTGCCCGGGGTGGCGATGGTGACCCGCGGGCCGGGGGCGGCCAACGCCCACGTGGGCCTGCACACCTCCTGGCAGGACTCCACCCCCATGGTGCTGTTCGTGGGGCTGATCCCCTTCGAGCACCGGGACAAGGAGGCCTTCCAGGAGTTCGACCCGCACGCGTGGTTCGACTCCGGGGCCAAGCGCGTGATGGTCCTGGACCACGCCGAGCGGGCCTCGGAGATCGTGGCCGAGGCCATGTTCGCCGCCAGCTCCGGGCGGCCCGGCCCGGTGGTGGTGGGCCTGCCCGAGGACATCATCCGGGTCGAGATCGACGCGGCCCTGCACCCGCCGATCCCGGTGGCCACCGGCGGGATGACCGTCAACGACTGGAAGGCGCTGCGCGACGGGCTCTCGGGGGCGGAGAAGCCCCTGTTCGTCACCGGCGGCAACGACTGGACCTGCGAGGGCGCGGCGGGGCTGACGGCCTGGCTGGAGGAGCACCACCTGCCGGCCGCCGCCGAGTGGCGCACCGAGGGCACCGTGCCCTTCGACTCGCCCTCCTACGTGGGCCCGATCGGCTACGGCCGCCCGAAGCTGACCTTCGAGATGCTCGAGGAGACCGACCTGCTGGTGTTCGTGGGCACGGTGCCCGGGGACGTGATCACCAACGGGTTCCTGGTCCGCCAGGACTGGAACAAGAAGAACTTCCTGGTCACCATCGACCCCTCCCTGCGCGGGCGCTCGGGCCCGGTGTCCTACCAGATCGTGGCCAAGCCCGACGTGTTCGTGCGCGACCTGGTGCGCATCGACCTGCCCGCCAAGCCGCAGTGGAAGGAGTGGACCGCCCGGCTGCGGGCGGCGCAGGTGGAGTTCTCCACCCCGGTCCCCACCGAGCCGGGTGAGGGACCGGCGCGGATGGACACCATGATGGCCCACCTCGTGGCGTCCCTGCCCACCGACGCCATGGTCACCTTCGGGGCCGGTGAGCACACCAACTTCGCCCACCGGTACTTCCCGACCCAGGGCTACGCCTCGATGATCTCGGCGCGCAACGGCTCGATGGGCTACTCGGTGCCCTCGGCGGTGGCCGCCTCGCTGCGCTTCCCGGGCCGGCGGGTGGTGACCATCGCGGGCGACGGGGAGTTCCTGATGAACGGCCAGGAGCTGGCCACCGCCGCCCAGTACGGGGCCACCCCCCTGGTGATCGTGATGGACAACCAGGAGTACGGCACGATCCGCACCCACCAGGAGCGCGACTACCCGCACCGGATCTCGGGCACCCAGCTGAAGAACCCCGACTTCGCGCTGATGGCCCAGGCCTTCGGCGGCTTCGGGGTGCGCGTGGAGAACAACGCGGACATCCCCGCCGCCCTGGACTCCGCCCTGCGGGCGATCGACGAGGACGGCACCTTCGCCCTGATCCACCTGATCGTCGAGCAGCGTGTGAAGGCCTACTGAGCCCCGGCCGCCCGGACACCCGAGGGGCGTGCCCGCGACCGTCCCGGCCCCCGGGCAGCGGCCGCCGGCGCACCCTCGCGAGGTGTCCGGGTGGTCAGGACAGTGCGCCGGCTCGTCGCGGCGCATCCGCCCCGCCCACCGGGTCCCGGACCCCGGGGCACGGGGATCAGCACGGCCCCGGTGGTGCACGGAGCCCGATCCGTAGGACACTGGGGCGGTGCAGACCTTCCTCCCCTATCCCGACTTCACCCGTTCCGCCCGCGTCCTCGACCGCAAGCGGCTCGGCAAGCAGCGGGTGGAGACCCTCCAGGTGCTGCGTGCCGCCACCGTTCCCGGCTACGGGTGGTACCGGCACCCGGCCACGGCGATGTGGTCGGGGTACGTGCCCGCGCTCGTGGCCTACGGGCGGGCGATGGTCGACGAGTGGACCGCCCGCGGCGGGGCCGACAGCACCGGGTGGCAGATCCGGGAGTTCGCCCCGGAGGCCTGGGACCGCTATCCCGACGACGGCGTGGCGCAGCCGCCCCCGTGGCTGGGCGACGACGCGCTCCACCGCTCGCACCGGTCCAACCTGCTGCGCAAGGACGAGGGCCTCTACCGCGAGGCGTTCCCGGAGGACCCGGCGGACCTGGACTACGTGTGGCCGGTGCCGGCGGAGGGTCGCACGCCCCCCGCCGAGCCGCCGCTGGGCCGGCGCGCCTGGGTCCTGGCGCCCAGCGCGCACGAGGTGGCCGGCGGCGCCGTCCTCGTCCCGTTCCGCGTTCCGGAGGGCGTGCGGGAGACCCATTGGATGGCGGCGGTGGAGCGCATCGAGCGGGAGCTGATGGAGGGCGAGCCCGTGCTGCTGCTCCACGGCCCGCCCGGTCCCGAGCAGGTCGTGGAGCGGACCGTGCTGGGCGAGAACGTGCACCACGCCGTCGGGGGCTTCTCCCTCGAGCTCGGAGCCGGGGAGCGGGTCCTGCGCCGGGAGCTGCCGGTCCCCGCACGGCTGCAGTCGCCGCGTCCGGTCTTCGCGGTCCCCGCCGAGGCCGTCGGGGCGGCGCCGGGCGCCTGAACCACCCGTCCCCGGTCGCGCGCCGGCAGACCACCGGCGTACCCCCGTGGCCCGGCCCCGGGCTCGCACCGCGGGGCGGACCGGCCCGCGATTCATCCGCGGTCATGCGGGACGGCCGGGACGAAGGGTGGGTAGCATGTCGCCCATCGGGCGCCCGCCGCGCCGGACACCAGGAGGCGCACATGCGAGGGTCCCACGTTCCTGCCACCGGGACGACCACCGTCACGGACCGGCACGGTCCACGCGCCTCGGGCTCGGAGCAGCAGCTCGCGCGATCCGTGGCCACGGAGCACCGCTGCGGCGGCACCGAGCCCACCGCCACGCCGTGACCGACAGCGACCGCCCTCTCGCCGGCTCCTCGGCGGACGGCCGCTCCGCCTCCGCGGGTCCGGCGCTGCCGTCCGTCACCGCCACGACCGAGAGCTCGCTCGCCGTCCAGGTGATGACCGCCGTGCGCCGGGCCATCATGGCCGGGCAGATGGAGCCAGGACGGCTGTACTCCGTGCAGCAGCTGGCCTCCGTCATGAACGTCTCCCGCAGCCCGGTGCGGGAGGGCCTCCTGCGGCTGGGCGAGGCCGGCCTGATCCGGTTCCACCGCAACCGCGGCTTCGAGATCGTCGAGGTCAGCCCCACCGACGTCGCGCAGATCTTCGCGGTCCGCACCGCCCTGGAGGTGCCGGCCGCCCGCCGGGCGGCGAACCTCGCGCAGCCGCAGGACCTGGAACGGGTCCGGGCCCAGTGGGAGTCGATGCACGCGGCCGCCCGCGCGCAGGACCTCGAGGCCGCGGCCGGGGCCGACGAGGGGCTCCACCGGATGCTGCTGCAGCTCGCCCGCAACCCCCAGGCAGGTGGGCTCGTGGAGCGGCTGCGCACCACCACGTCCTTCCTCGGTGTGGTGGCCGCGACGACGCCCCGGCCGCTCGGCGAGCTGGCCGGTGAGCACGACGTCCTGGTGCAGGCGGTGCTCGCGAGGGACGACGACGCCGCGGGACACGCCATGCGTGACCACCTCGCGTCCACGGCCGAGCGGCAGATCGCCCAGGCCCTGCGCGCCCGGCGCACTCCGGAGGAGCGCGTGCCGGGCCTGGCCCGGCAGATCTGGCTCGAGGCCGCCACGGGGTACTGACGGGCGGCTCAGTCCTCGGCGCCGCCCGTCCCGCGCGGGAGCCGCACCTCGAAGCGGCAGTTGCCGTGCGCGTCCTCCCCCGCGGTGATCGTGCCCCCGTGGGCCACGACGACCTCCCGGCTGATCGCCAGCCCCAGTCCGGAGCCGCCGGTGTCCCTGGTCCGGGAGTCGTCGAGGCGGACGAACCGCTCGAAGACCCGTTCCCGGTCCTCCGGGGCGATCGGGCTGCCGTCGTTGTCCACGGTCACGACCGCGTTCCCGCCCTCCGCCCGCAGGGACACGGCGATCCACGACGCCGCGTGCCGCTCCGCGTTGGAGAGCAGGTTGCGGAGCACCTGCTGCAGCCGGCTGCCGTCCCCCCGGATCCGCACGGGCTCCACGTGGACCCGCAGCTCGTGCCGCGACGCGGGACGCATCCGGGCGATCTCCTCCCGGACCACCTCGTCCAGGTCGGTGTCCGCGGTGCGCAGGCGCAGCCCGGCGTCGTCGACCTTCGCCAGCGTGAGGAGGTCCTCCACGAGCCGGCCCATCCGTCGGGACTGGGACCGCAGCACGGGGGCGACCTCGGGCCACATCGTGCCGGACCGGTCGGAGGCGGCCACCTCGATGGTGGTCGTCAGGGTCGCGAGGGGGCTGCGCAGCTCGTGGGACGCGTCCGCGACGAACCGGCGCTGGGCCCGGTCGGACGTCTGCAGCCGGTCCAGCATCCCGTTCATCGTCCCGGCGAGTTCCGCGACCTCGTCCCGGGTGGGCGGCACGTCCACCCGCTCCCCGAGGTTCGCGGTGCCGATCCGCCGGACCTGCCCGGTGATGCGCCGCACCGGGGCCAGGGATCGGCCGACGAGGAACCACATGAGAGCGGCCCCGAGCAGGGCCAGCACGGGCCCGCCGACGAGCAGGAAGAGGGTCACCGTCCGGATCGTGCCCTGCTGCAGGCCCATGGGCACGGCCACGGTGAGCGTGAGGGGCTCGTCGTTGATGTACATGCCGTGCGAGACATATACAAAGGCGTCGGTGCTCGGCAGCGGTCCGGCGAAGGCCTCCGCGGAGTCGAAGGAACGCCCCGGTTCGAGCGCCGGCGGGGACAGCACCGCATCCGGCACGGAGGCGGGCGAGGCCGCCACCACCTGCCCGTCGGCGTTCCGCAGCTGCACGACGACGCCGGGCCGGCCGAGCCGCAGCATCAGTTCCTGGAGGCCGGCGGACGTGTACACGGCCGTCTCCCGCGCGGTCCCCCCGGCCGTCCGCGGCTCCCAGGGCACACCGAGGTCCCGCAGGATCTCGGACTGCCGGGTCAGGGCATGGTCGTGCGCAGCCCCCACGACCGTGCGGTTCAGGACCTCGACCAGCACGGCCCCCGCCACGGCGACCACCAGGAGGATGAGCAGGGCGGCGGCGGCCGTGCTGCGCCGGCGCACCCCCCAGTGCGCGAACCGTGCCGCGGAGTCCGCGGTCACGGCGCGGCGCCCGCGGGGTCGTCGGGCACCAGGCGGTAGCCCATGCCGCGGACCGTCTGCAGGGTCGCCAGTCCGAACGGCGTGTCGATCTTCTTCCGCAGATAGCCCACGTAGACCTCCACGATGTTCTCCGAGCCCTCGAACTCTGCATCCCAGGCGTTGTCCATGATCTCGAGCTTGGAGACCACCTTCTCCTTGTTCTGCATGAGGTGCTGCAGGATGACGTACTCCTTGGCCGTGAGCTCGAGCCGCCGGCCGCGGCGGGTCACGGACCGGCGGACGGGATCCAGCTCGAGGGACCCGGCGGCGAGCACGACCGGACGCTCCGGGGCGCCGCGGCGGATCAGCGCCCGCAGCCGGGCGACCAGGACGAGGAAGCTGAAGGGCTTGGTCAGGTAGTCGTCGGCCCCCAGGTCGAACGCGTCGGTCTGGTCGTACTCGCCGTCCTTGGCGGTGAGCATCAGGACGGGGACCCAGTTCCTGGCGGCGCGCAGCTCCTCGAGCACGGCGTAGCCGTTCTTGCCGGGCAGCATGAGGTCCAGGACCACGACGTCGTAGGGGTTCTCCCGCGCCAGCCACGCCCCCGTGATGCCGTCGTGGGCCACGTCGACCACGAAGCCCTCGTTCGTGAGCCCGCGGCGCAGCGACTCCGCGAGGTCCACCTCGTCCTCCACCAGCAGCACGCGCACACGTCCCCCCGTCCTCGTCAGCGGTCACGGGCCCGTCCGGCCCGCGTCCAGTCTCGCGCACCGCGGCTGAGGATCCGTTGAGAACAGGGCCGTCCGCAACGTCCCCCGAGCTTCTCCCCAACCGGTGCACAACGTTGTCCACAGGTGTGGAGAACTGTGTGCACAGCTCACTCTCCACAGCTTTATTAACAGCTGTGGAAGCTGTCGCAGCGCTGTCCACACCGCGAGTTCCAGGTGTGGAATTCCACCGGTGTAACTTGTCGACAGCTGGGGACGAGCCCTGTGGAGAACTCCCCCCACGGCCCGCCGGGAAGCGGCAGAGGCGCTCCGGGGACGTCAGCGCGGGCGGGCGGCACCACGGCGCCGACGTGCCGCCGTGGTGTAGGCGAACGCCACGAGGGCCCCCGTGAGCAGTCCGCCGAGGTGCGCCTGCCAGGCGATGCCGGGGAACACGAAGCCGAAGACGACGTTGATGCCGATGAGGACGGCGACGGGCGTGATCGACTGGCCCAGGTGACGCTGGAGCACGAACAGGGCGCCGAAGAGCCCGAAGATGCCGCCGGAGGCGCCGACCACGAGGCTCAGGGGGTGGGAGAGCAGCAGGACGCCCACGGAGCCTCCGAGGACGGAGAGCAGGAACAGCAGCAGGAACCGGGCACGACCGAGCGAGGGTTCGAGCATCCGCCCGAAGACGTAGAGCATGTACATGTTCAGGAGCAGGTGGAACGGGCCGGACATCGAGTGCAGGAACCCGCTCGTGAGCATCCGCCACGGCTCGGACGTGGTCGTCACGGGGGCGTAGGCGAACATCTGCAGCAGGCTCAGGCCCACGGCCTGGAGCAGCCACTGCAGGGCGTAGACCACCGTGTTGGCACCGATGAGCCACCAGGTGACGAGCATCGGGGAGCCCTGCGGCGCACGGCCGCCCAGGCTCGTGCGCCGGGCGGGGCGATGGCGCGCGGCCTGTTGCACGCAGTCGACGCAGTGGACGCCCACCGCGGCCGCGCGCTGGCACTCGGGGCAGGCCGGCCGCCCGCACCGCTGGCACGTGACGTAGGCGGGGCGGTCCGGGTGGCGCGGGCACACCGGAACCTCTCCCCCGGTGGACGCACCGTACTGCGGTCGTTCGCCGCTCACTGGAACTCCTCGTGGGCCGGCCTCGGGCCGGGATGGGATCGCTGGACAGGACTGGACGGGAACGGCGCAGGCCCGCCCGGATCGCTCCGGACGGGCCTGCGCCGCTGGCCCCGGCGGCGCCGGGGCGGGGATCCTGCTCGGGCCTAGAGCTGCTCGACGTCGATCGAGGTGATCACGCAGTCCTCGACCGGGCGGTCCATGCCGCCGGTGCGGACGTCGTTGAGCTCGTCGACGACCTTCTTGGACTCGTCGTCGGCCACCTCGCCGAAGATGGTGTGCTTGCCCTGCAGCCAGGTGGTGGGGGCGGTGGTGATGAAGAACTGGGACCCGTTGGTGCCCCGGCCGTTGCGCTTGCCCGCGTTGGCCATCGCGAGGATGTAGGGCTCGTTGAAGTTCAGCTCGGGGTGGATCTCGTCGTCGAACTCGTAGCCCGGGCCGCCGATGCCCTGGCCCAGGGGGTCACCGCCCTGGATCATGAAGTCGCGGATGATGCGGTGGAAGACCACGTCCTGGTACAGGGGACCGGTCTGCTTCTCGCCGGTGCGGGGGTCGCTCCACTCCTGGGTCCCGTCCGAGAGACCGATGAAGTTCTTGACGGTCTTGGGAGCGTGGTTGCCGAAGAGGTTCACGACGATGTCGCCGTGGTTCGTGTGGATCGTCGCCTTGGCGGTGGGAATGGCAGAAGTCATGGGCCCATTCTTGCACGGGTCCGGAGGCCTCCCCAGGAGCTCCCACGTCGTTCAGCGCACAGTGAAAAACCCCGGGATTGCGCGGCAGGCCCTCCATCCGGGAGACCTCTGCCCGTATGCTGACCATGGATTGTCACGACCCGAGGAGGGATGGATTCATGAGCTTCAAGAAGTCCAAGAGCGAGAAGAAGGCTGCTGTCACGCAGAAGGCCGCCGAGAACAAGGTCCTCGACGCCGGCAAGTGGGCGTCCAAGGAGATCGCTGAGCTCGCGCCCAAGCTCCAGCACGGTGTCGAGGCGGGCGCCGCCGCCCTCGCCGGTGGCGTCGCGACCGCCGGCCCCAAGGTCCAGGAGGGCATCGGCCGGGCCCAGGATCTCTCCGGTTCCGCGAAGCTGAAGGCGGCCGCCGTGACCGCTCCGGTCGCCGCGAAGGCCGCCGACCGCGCCGCGGACAGCCGTGCCGCGGTGCAGGCCAAGTACGCCGGTGCGGCCGCCCTGCTCGCGGGCAAGTTCGCGGACGCGGACACCCCGGAGCAGCTCGAGGCCATCGTCACCAAGCTGACCGGTGACAAGAAGGCCGTGGCCAACGCCAAGAAGGCCGCCTCGAAGGTCGCCAAGGACTACGCCAAGCAGCAGAAGAAGGCCGAGAGCTCGCACAAGGGCCTCCTGGTCCTGGGCCTGCTCGTCGCCGGCGGCGTCGCCGGTGTGGCCGCATGGAAGGCGTCCCGCCCGGTCGAGGACCCCTGGAAGACCCCCGCGGCCACGTCCCCGCGCGTGACGGCCTCCCCGGTGGGCCAGCAGTCCACCGTGGCCGCCGGCAGCGGTGTGCAGGTCGACGACGTCAAGGACGCCACCACCCCGGCCGGCCAGTCGGGCGGGGTGTCCGATGCCGCCGCCGAGGTCAAGGAGAACGCCCAGGCCGTGGGCGAGGACGCCAAGACCACGATCAACGAGGTCAAGGAGCAGATCCAGGGCAAGAAGGACGACAGCGAGTCCTGAGCCTCCCCGCTCCCGCCGCAGAGGCCCCCGCTCCCGTCCAGGGAGCGGGGGCCTCTGCCGTGGCGCGGCTCCGCGGCCGGACCCGGGAACCGGGCGGACGACACGGCGGAGACCGGCCTGCACCCGGGCACGAGAAATCCCGACCGAGCAGGTGCTCGATCGGGATCCGATGTGGTGGAGGCGAGGGGACTCGAACCCCTAACCCTCTGCTTGCAAAGCAGATGCGCTACCAATTGCGCCACGCCCCCGCATTCTCCGGACTACTCCACCTCGTCGGTGGCGTCCGCCCATGCGGTCCTGTCGGCCTCGGACTCCCGCAGCTTGGTGAGCACCGCGACCGACGCTCCGACCAGGGCGAGGACCGCAGCCACTTTCCTGTTCACGCCTGCCTCCTGACCTGCGGAATAGGGAACCGTGGGCGTACCAGGAATTGAACCTGGGACCTCTTCGTTATCAGCGAAGCGCTCTAACCGTCTGAGCTATACGCCCTTCCAGCCCTTGCGGACCGAGAAGAAACGATACCGGAGTTGCCGACCCGTGCCAAATCGCCGCGGCGCGGGCCGGCGACCGCCGGGTGCCGGATCAGTCGTCCGTGAGGACGAGACCGATCCCGCCCACGAGCGCCGCGGCGATGTTGTAGAGCAGCGCCGCGAGCACCGAGAGGGCGGTCAGCAGGATCACGTTGACCACCGAGACGATGGTCGCGAAGATCGCGATCTGACCGAGCGAGAGGAAGTCCTTGACGTTCAGGGCACCGCCCGCACCACCGAGCATGCCGAGCAGCTCGTTGATGCCGTCGAACATCCCGGTGAGGTCCAGGACGATCCACAGCACCACGGACGCGACCACGGTGATGATCCCGAGGGCGACCGAGAGCAGGAACGCGAGCTTGAGCACCGACCAGGTGTTGACCTTGGACACCACGAGGCGCGCGCGGCGCACCCGCGGGCGCGGGGCCGGGCGGACCAGGCCCTTCGTGGAGCTGCTGCTCCTGGCCGGGCCCGCGGCGGACTTCACGGGCTTGGGCGCGGTCCGGGCGGGCGTCCCGGACGGCGCGGCCGGGCCCGACTTGCCCGCGGCACCGGGCCGGGGCGCGGACGCGAGAGGGGCGCGTCCGGACTTGCCGGCAGCGTTGGAGCCGGAACTCGAGCTCATGCGTTACCTCCGTTGTTGTTCGCGTCCAACGCTACTTCATCGTCCCCCGCGTCCCCGGTTCCGGGGACGGAGTCGAGCACGTCGGCCTCGTCGGGGGCCAGGATGTCAGCCGTCTCCATGGACTCGTCCAGCTGCACGTCGATCTCGGCGACGGCCTCGGCGTCGACCTCCTCCGCGATCTCGCGGTCCGCGTTGCGGGCCACACCCGTGATCGAGTCGCCCTGCGCGGGCTTCGCGAAGATCACGCCCATCGTGTCGCGGCCCTTGGCGGGGACCTCGGAGGCGCCGGTGCGCACGACCTTGCCGGACTCCATGACCACGAGGACCTCGTCCTCCTCGCCCACGATGATCCCGCCGACCAGCCGTCCGCGCTGCTCCGCGAGCTTCGCCACCTTGATGCCGATGCCGCCACGGCCCTGCACCCGGTAGTCCTCCACCTTGGTGCGCTTGGCGTAGCCGCCCTCGGTGACCACGAAGACGTAGGCGTCGTCGGTGACCACGTTCGCGGAGAGCAGCTCGTCGCCGTCGCGGAACTTCATGCCGGTGACCCCGGAGGTCGCCCGGCCCATGGGACGCAGCACCTCGTCGCTCGCGGTGAAGCGCAGGGACATGCCGTTGCGGGAGACCAGGAGCAGGTCGTCCTGCGCGGACGCCAGCTGGGCCGAGACCAGCTCGTCGTCCTCGCGCAGGTTGATCGCGATCACCCCGGCCGTGCGGTTGGTGTCGTAGTCCAGCAGCCGGGTCTTCTTCACCAGCCCGTTGCGGGTGGCGAGCACCAGGTACGGGGCGTCCTCGTAGGAGCGCAGCTCCATCACCTGGGCGATCCGCTCCCCCGGCTGGAAGGCCATCAGGTTGGCCACGTGCTGGCCCTTGGAGTCGCGCCCGGCCTCGAGCAGCTCGTAGGCCTTCGTGCGGTAGACCCGGCCCAGGTTGGTGAAGAACAGGATCCAGTTGTGCGTGGTGGTCACGAAGAAGTGCTCGACGACGTCGTCGCCGCGCAGCTGCGCCCCCTTGACCCCCTTGCCGCCGCGGCGCTGGGACCGGTACTGGTCCGAGCGGGTGCGCTTGACGTATCCGCCGCGGGTGATGGTCACGACCATCTCCTCCTCGGGGATCAGGTCCTCCATCGACATGTCGCCGTCGTAGCCGTACTGGATCTCGGAGCGGCGGTCGTCGCCGTAGCGGCTCACGATCTCCTCGAGCTCGGAGGAGATGATCCCGCGCTGGCGCTCCTCGGAGGCGATGATCTCGGTGTACTCGGCGATGAGCCGCTCGAGCTCCGCGTGCCGGTCCTGGATCTTCTGCCGCTCGAGGGCGGCGAGGCGGCGCAGCTGCATGTTGAGGATGGCCTGCGCCTGGTCCTCGTCGATCTGCAGCAGCTCCATCAGCCCGGTGCGGGCGTCGTCGGCCGTCGGGGAGCGGCGGATGAGCGCGATGACCTCGTCGAGGGCGTCGAGGGCCTTGAGCAGGCCGCGGAGGATGTGGGCCTCGGCCTCGGCCTGCCGCAGCCGGTACCGGGTGCGGCGCACGATGACGTCCATCTGGTGGGTGACCCAGTGCCGGATGAAGGCGTCGAGGCTCAGGGTGCGGGGCACTCCGTCCACCAGCGCGAGCATGTTGGCGGAGAAGTTGTCCTGCAGCTGCGTGTGCTTGTAGAGGTTGTTGAGCACCACCTTGGCCACGGCGTCCCGCTTGAGCACGATCACCAGGCGCTGGCCGGTGCGGCCGGAGGTCTCGTCCCGGATGTCGGCGATGCCGGTGATCCGGCCGTCCTTGACGAGGTCGGCGATCTTCATCGCGAGGTTGTCCGGGTTCGCCTGGTAGGGCAGCTCGGTGACCACCAGGCACGTGCGGCCGTGGATCTCCTCGACGCTGACCACGGCCCGCATCGGGATCGAGCCCCGGCCGGTCCGGTAGGCCTCCTCGATGCCCTTGTGCCCCAGGATCTGCGCGCCGGTCGGGAAGTCCGGGCCCTTGATCCGGAGCAGGAGCTCCTCGAGCAGCTCCTCGTTGGAGACCTCCGGGTTCCGGAGGTACCACTGGACGCCGTCGGCGACCTCGCGCAGGTTGTGCGGCGGGATGTTGGTGGCCATGCCCACCGCGATGCCGGAGGAGCCGTTGACCAGCAGGTTCGGGAACCGTGACGGCAGCACCGACGGCTCCTGGTTCTTGCCGTCGTAGTTGTCCTGGAAGTCCACGGTCTCCTCGTGGATGTCCCGGACCATCTCCATGGCGACGGGCGCCATCTTGGTCTCGGTGTACCGCGGGGCCGCCGCGCCGTCGTTGCCCGGGGAGCCGAAGTTGCCCTGGCCCAGGGCGAGCGGGTAGCGCATCACCCAGTGCTGGATCAGGCGGACGAGGGCGTCGTAGATCGCGGAGTCGCCGTGCGGGTGGTACTGGCCCATGACCTCGCCCACCACGCGGGCGCACTTGTTGAAGGAGCGGTCCGGACGGTAGCCGCCGTCGTACATCGCGTAGAGGACGCGGCGGTGGACCGGCTTCAGCCCGTCGCGGACGTCCGGGAGGGCGCGGCCGACGATGACGGCCATGGCGTAGTCCAGGTAGGACCGCTGCATCTCGGTCTGCAGGTCCACCTGCTCCACGCGGTCGGTCAGCACGGGGGAGGTCTCGAGGTCGCCGGCGGGACCGGCGTCCTCCGGGTTCTGTCCGTCCTGGGTCTCGTCACTCATGCGGTCTTTCCGTTCTGTCTGCTGGTTCTCGGTGTCCTGCGCGGGCCCCGCTCACGAGGCAACATGCCGTGTCCGGCATATGTCGCGGATCAGATGTCGAGGAACCGGATGTCCTTGGCGTTCTGCTGGATGAACTCGCGGCGCGACTCGACGTCCTCGCCCATGAGCACGGAGAAGATCTGGTCCGCGGCGGCCGCGTCCTCCATGGTCACCTGGAGCAGGGTGCGGTGGTCGGGGTCCATCGTGGTGTCCCACAGCTCGGTGTAGTCCATCTCGCCGAGACCCTTGTAGCGCTGGATGCCGTTGTCCTTGGGGATGCGCTGGTTGTTGGCCAGCCCCCGCGCCAGGACCTGGTCCCGCTCGGCGTCCGTGTAGACGTAGTCGTGCGGGGCGTTGGACCACTTGATCCGGTACAGCGGCGGCTGGGCCAGGTAGACGAACCCGTGCTCGATCAGAGGGCGCATGAACCGGAACAGCAGCGTCAGCAGCAGCGTGGTGATGTGCTGCCCGTCGACGTCGGCGTCGGCCATCAGCACGATCTTGTGGTACCGCGCCTTGGCGATGTCGAAGTCGTCACCGATGCCCGCGCCGAAGGCGGTGATCATCGACTGGACCTCGGCGTTGGACAGGGCCCGGTCGAGCCGCGCGCGCTCCACGTTGAGGATCTTGCCGCGCAGCGGCAGGATCGCCTGGTGCGCGGGGTCCCGCCCCTGGACCGCGGAGCCGCCCGCGGAGTCCCCCTCCACGATGTAGATCTCGGACAGCGACGGGTCCTTGGACGAGCAGTCCTTGAGCTTGCCGGGCATTCCGCCCGACTCCAGGAGGCCCTTGCGACGGGTCGTCTCGCGGGCCTTGCGGGCCGCGAGCCGCGCCTGCGAGGCGTTGATGGCCTTGCGGATGATCTCCTTCGCGGGGGCCGGGTTCTGCTCCAGCCAGGCGCCGAAGCGCTCGTTGACCTCGCGCTGCACGAAGGTCTTCGCCTCGGAGTTGCCGAGCTTCGTCTTCGTCTGGCCCTCGAACTGCGGCTCGGACAGCTTGATGGAGATGACCGCGGTCAGCCCCTCGCGCACGTCGTCACCCGTGAGGTTCTCGTCCTTGTCCCGCAGGAGCTTGTTCTCGCGGGCGTACCGGTTCACCAGCGAGGTCATGGCCGAGCGGAAGCCCTCCTCGTGGGTGCCGCCCTCGTGGGTGTTGATCGTGTTCGCGTAGGTGTGCACCGACTCGGTGTAGGCGGTGGTCCACTGCATGGCGAGCTCGAGGGACATCCTGCGGTCGGTGTCCTCCGACTCGATCGTGATGACGTCGTCGTGGACGAGGTTGGCCTTCTTGGACGTGTTCAGGAAGGTGACGTAGTCGAGCAGGCCGTGGTCGTACTTGTAGACGACCCGCCGGTGGCCGGAGTCGTTCTCGTCCTCGTGGTTGAACCGCTGGACGTCGGTGCCGCCGTCGCGGCCCTCGACCGGCTCGGTCCCCGCGTGGACCGCGGTGCGGTCGGAGGCGGAGCCGGCGATCTCCTCACCGGACTCCTCGGCGACGCGCTCGTCCGTGAGGGTGATCTTGAGGCCCTTGTTGAGGAAGGCCATCTGCTGGAACCGCGCCCGCAGGGTCTCGAAGTCGAAGTCCACCGTCTCGAAGATCTCGGGGTCGGGGTAGAAGACCTGCGTGGTGCCCGTCTCCTCGGTCTCCCCGGCCCGGATCAGCTCGCCCTGGGGCCGTCCACCGTCGGCGAAGACCATCCGCCAGACGTGGCCCTGACGCCGCACCTCGGTCTCCACGCGGCGGGACAGGGCGTTGACCACGGAGATGCCCACCCCGTGCAGACCGCCGGAGACGGCGTAGCCCCCGCCGCCGAACTTGCCGCCGGCGTGCAGGATCGTCATGACGACCTCGACGGTCGGCCGGCCCTCGGTCGGGTGGATGTCCACGGGGATGCCGCGACCGTTGTCGACGACCTTCACGCCGCCGTCGGCCTGCAGCACGACCTCGATGTGGTCGCAGTAGCCGGCCAGGGCCTCGTCGACCGAGTTGTCGACCACCTCGTACACGAGGTGGTGCAGCCCGCGCGGGCCGGTCGAGCCGATGTACATGCCGGGGCGCTTCCGGACGGCCTCGAGGCCCTCCAGGACCGTGATGTCACCGGCACCGTACTCGCGCTTCTGCGGATCCTCTGTTGCCACGGGTTCCTGGCTCCTCCTGTTGGGCGTTCCGGCCGCTCCGGACGGCACAAGAGAACGCCGATGAGACGTTCTGCGGCTCATCGGCTCCTGCGGCTCGGAACGGTTCGACGGCTCCGGACGCCCGCGCCGCGGGCGTGGGTGCCGCGATCGGCCGTGGGGCCGGGTCCGTCGTTCGCTGTCTGGGACCGATTCTATCGGAAAACGGCGAGCCGGGGGTGACCCCAGATGCCCCTGAGCGGCCGGGAAAGGGCCTCAGGACGAATTTTCCTGCTCTCCACCACCAGCGGATCGTGCCCGGGGTGCCGCAGCGCGCCACGAGGCCGCTCAGCGTTCCGGAGCGCGGAGCTCATCCGTAGGTGTCCCGGGGGCCTCTGCCCTGCACCGAGCGGCGGCCGCGCTTCCAGCTCGGCGCCGCCGGACCGAGGATCTCGATCCGGGTGACGATGCCCTCCCCCAGCTGCTCGTCGAACATGCGCAGCAGCTGCGGGAGCATCAGCCGCAGGTTGGCGGCGTACGCGGTGGAGTCGCAGCGGACCCGCACCACCGTCTCGTCGAAGCTCTCCGGCCGGCAGTGCCCGGCGATCCCCGGCCCCACGAGCTCGTCCCAGCGGGAGAGCACCGAGCCGACCGCCACCGGCGACTTCCACCCGCGTCCCGACACGAGGGAGTCCAGCACCGAACCGACGCCCCGGGGGTCGCGGGCGGAACGTCCCGCGCCGGAGTACCCGCCGAGCGCCCGCGGGTCCACGTCGTTGCCCCGGCGCCCGAGCCGGTCGGCGGGGGACGCGGTGGTGGACTCCATCGCGGCCCCGAAGTTCTTGAGGTTGCGCCGCGCGGCCGCACCGTGGAGCCGCCCGTCCCCCCGGGCCTCGGCAGCGTGACGCATCCGGGTCAGCAGCGCCGCCGGCGCGTCGATCTCGTCCTCGATCCGCACGACGTTCTCCTCGGGGACCGGAGCTTCCGCCGGGAGGTCCCCGGGCTCAGACCGGCTCACGACGGCGGCTCCGGTGCGGTCTCCGCGGCGGTCCCGGCGGTCGGCTGCTCGTCGTCCCGCACGGCCGTGCCGGGCCCGACCCGCACCACGTCGTGCGGCCCGGCGACCAGCTCTGCGGGCAGGTCCTCCTCGACCGCGGCGGTCACCAGCACCTGCTCGGCGGAGGCCACGATCGCGGCCAGACGGCTCCGGCGCCGGGCGTCGAGCTCAGCGAACACGTCGTCCAGGACGAGGATCGGCGCGGCGCCCTCCGTGGGGTCGTCCGCGAGGTGGACGTACCAGGAGCCCAGCCGGAGGGCCAGGGCGTAGGACCACGTCTCCCCGTGGGAGGCGTAGCCGCGCGCAGGGGCCTCGCCGAGCACCAGCTCGAGCTCGTCGCGGTGCGGGCCGATCAGGGTGAGGCCCCGTTCGAGCTCGCGCTGCTCCGAGCCCTCGCACGCCTCGAGGATCAGCCGGTGGAGGTCCGCGGGGGTGAACCCGCGCAGCTGCTCGACGTCCCCGCCGGCGCTCTCGGGCAGCACCGAGGAGATGTAGCGCAGCGTCGTGGACTTCGTGCCGTCGGTGAGCTGGTCGTAGGCCGTGGTCACCTGAGGGGCCAGGGCGTCGACGAGCTGCAGGCGCGCGTGCAGGATGACGGCCCCGGCACGGGCGAACTGGTCGTTCCAGGCGGCCAGCGTCGAACGGTGGGTCTCGGTGAAGCGCCCGCTCCGGCGGGCGGACTTCAGCAGGGCGTTGCGCTGCTTGAGGACCTTCTCGTAGTCGGCCATCGTCCCGGCGAGGACCGGGCGCATGGACCGGGCGAGGTCGTCGAGGAAACGCCTCCGGTGGGAGGGGTCGCCCTTGACCAGCGCGAGGTCCTCCGGTGAGAACAGCACGGTCCGCACGATGCCCAGCGCGTCGCGGGCCCGGACCGGAGCCGCGCGGTTGATGCGCACCCGGTTGGCGCGGCCGTCGTTGAGCTCGAGCTCGAGGACCGTCTGCTGCGTCCCGCGCCGCACGCGGACCCGGACGATCGCGCGCTCGGCGCCGAAGCGGATCAGCGGTCCGTCGGAGGACACGCGGTGGGAGGAGAGACCGGCCGTGTAGTCCAGGGCCTCGACGATGTTCGTCTTGCCCACCCCGTTCGGGCCCAGGAACACGGTGGTCCCGGGCCCCAGACGGATGTCCAGGAGGTCATACGTCCGGTAGTCCAGCAGGGAGAGGTGGTCGACGAACACGCCCGGATCAGCCGCTTCGGATTCTGCGCCGGCGGGTCACTGGCTGGGCAGCCGGACCGGCATCAGCAGGTACTTGTAGTCGTCCTTGTCCTCACCGTCGGGCTCGGCCTGGGCGGAGAGCACGGCCGGTTTCGGCGGGGCCGTGAAGGAGAACCGGACGTAGTCCGAGGCGAAGGCGTGCAGCCCTTCGGACAGGTACGTGGGGTTGAAGGCCACCGTGATGTCCTCGCCGGTGAGGTGGGCGTCCAGCACCTCGGAGGCCTGGGCGTCCTCGCCGGTGCCGGCGTCCAGGGCCACCTGGCCCTCGGTGAAGGCGAGGCGGACGGGAGTGTTGCGCTCGGCCACGAGCGAGACGCGCCGTACGGCCTCGACGAGCTCGCTGGTGCGCACGGCCGCGGTGATCGGGGTGTGCTCGGGGAACAGCGCACGGATCTTGGGGTACTCGCCGTCGATGAGCAGGCTCGTGGTCCGGCGGCCCCCCGACTCGAAGCCGACCAGCTCGGCGGAGTCGGACAGCGCGATGTTGATGTCCCCGGCCGAACCGAGGGTCTTGGCGATGTCGTTGAGGGTGCGGGCCTTGATCAGGGCGGCCGTCGAGATGTCCTGGGCGCCGGGCCGCCAGGTCAGCTCGCGCATGGCGAGCCGGTACCGGTCGGTGGCCAGCAGGGTCATCTTCTCGCCCTCGATCTCCATCCGCACGCCGGTGAGGATCGGCAGGGTGTCGTCCTTGCTCGCGGCGATGTTCACCTGGGCCACGGCGTGGGCGAACTCGTTGCCGGGGACCACCCCGGAGACGTCGGGCAGGGCCGGCAGCTCGGGGTAGTCGCCCACGGGCATCGCGGCCAGGTTGAACCGGGAGGACCGGCAGGTGAGGGTGACCTTGCCCTCGTCGGCCTGGACCTCGACCGGTGCGGAGGGCAGCGAGCGGCAGATGTCGGCGAGCAGCCGTCCGGAGACGAGGGCGGTGCCCTCCTCCTGCACGTCGGCGCTGATCGAGAGCCGGGCCGAGATCTCGTAGTCGAAGCTCGCGATGGACAGGGAGCCGCCCTCCGCCCGGATGAGCAGACCGGACAGCACGGGGACCGGGGGCCGAGGAGAGAGGGACCGGGCGGTCCAGGTCACGGCCTCGGCGAGAACATCGCGTTCGACGGAGAACTTCACGAGAGGTTGCTGCCTTTCAGTCTGAGCAGGGGCGGCGGAGCCCATGTCCTGGAGCACGGTGCCCGCTGCTCCGCGAGGTGCGGACCGGGTCTTCGCCCTCTGCATCGTATCGGTCCGCCGAAGCGTGCGGCCATTCGGCCGTGCGTGGCGGACTTCTTGTCGTTCGCAGGTCGAGACGGGGCACCGGCGACAGGATTCTTGTTGTTTGGCCGGAGAGTTCTTTAAGGATGGGAGTGTTAATAACCCCTGTGGAATCTGTGGATAAGTGCCTCTCGGCCACGTTCTGCCCGGCGCGGGCCTGTTGACTTCCTGTGCTTCGCCGTCCACCGAACTGCCGGTCTCCGGTGGACGAGATCCGCGTGATGCCGGGAGTTCCACAGGGTCCGGCGGAGTTGTACCGAGGTTCTCCACCGGGAACCGGAGGTAGTCCACAATTTTATCCACAGGTGTGGGTTCTGCCCTGTGCACAGCCGCTCCACAGCAGCTCCTCGCCCTGTGCAGAAAGGATCCACGGGCCCGGAACGACGCGGAGAAAGGGTGTGGACGAACTACAAGAAACGGGCCCACCGGGGTTCCGGTGGGCCCGTGGGGCACGGGGCGGGCCGTTCAGCCCTCGCGCTGCTGCTGCTTGATCCGGTTCGTCAGCTCGGTGACCTGGTTGAAGATCTGCCGGCGCTCGGCCATCAGGGTGCGGATCTTGCGGTCGGCGTGCATCACCGTGGTGTGGTCGCGCCCGCCCAGCTCCTGGCCGATCTTCGGCAGGGACATGTCGGTGAGCTCGCGCAGCAGGTACATCGCGATCTGCCGTGCGGTCACCAGGGTGCGGGTGCGGGACTTGCTCTTGAGCTCCTCCAGGGTGATGTCGAAGTACACCGCGGTCTGGGCCAGGATCGAGGCCGCGGTGATCTCCTGCGCGCCGTCGTCGGTGATCAGGTCCTTGAGCACCAGCTCCGCCAGGGGCAGGTCCACGGCCTGCTTGTTCAGCGAGGCGAACGCGGTGACCCGGATCAGCGCGCCCTCGAGCTCGCGGATGTTGGTGGAGATGTGCGAGGCGATGTACTCCAGCACGTCGTCGGGGGCGTCCATGCCCTCGCTGGTGGCCTTCTTGCGCAGGATCGCGATGCGCGTCTCGAGCTCCGGGGGCTGCACGTCCGTGATCAGGCCCCACTCGAAGCGGGAGCGCATGCGCTCGGCGAAGCCGGTCAGCTGCTTGGGCGGCATGTCCGAGGTGATCACGATCTGCTTCTCGTGGTTGTGCAGCGCGTTGAAGGTGTGGAAGAACTCCTCCTGCGTGTGCTCCTTGCCCGCGAGGAACTGGATGTCGTCGATCAGCAGCATGTCCACGTTGCGGTAGATCTCCTTGAAGGAGGAGCCCTCGTCGTCGCGGATCGAGTTGATGAAGTCGTTGGTGAACTCCTCGGAGTTCACGTAGCGCACGCGGACCTGCGGATAGAGGCGCTTGGCGTAGTGGCCGATGGCGTGCAGCAGGTGCGTCTTGCCCAGGCCGGACTCCCCGTAGATGAACAGGGGGTTGTACGCCTTCGCCGGGGTCTCGGCCACCGCGAAGGCCGCGGCGTGGGCGAACCGGTTGGACTGGCCGATCACGAAGGAGTCGAAGACGTACTTCGGGTTCAGCCGCGCCGAGCTGTCCCACTCCCCCACCACCGCGGGAGCGGTGCCGGTGTCCCGGAGAGGACGCCGTGGCGGGGCGGCCTGCGGGTCCCGCGGCGGGGGCAGGGGCCGGTCACCGGCGTCCAGGGCGGGGCGGGAGGCCGGCTCCGGGCGCACGGCGGCGAAGCCCAGCATCTGCTGGTCGATCCCCACGGCGTCCGCGGTGCTGCCGTGGTCGACCTGGCCGGGCCCGTCGGTGCGGTTGCGCTCGGCCTCGAGCTCGCTGATGGGCGGCAGCGCCGCCGCCGGCGGCCCCGGCTCCGGCGCGGGAACGGCCTCCAGATCGGCGTCGACGACGAACGCCACGAGCGTCTCCGGGCTGAACGCCCGCCCCACCGAGGAGCGGAGGACCGATGCCATCTGGTTCTGGAAGAACTCGCGGGTCAGCTCGTTGGGGACCGCGACGAGCAGCGTGGTGCCGATGAGACCCTGCGGCTGGGCCAGGGAGATGAAGCCCCGGTAGCGGCCCGTGGTCATGGGGTCCTCGTACATGTACTGCACGCATTCGGCCCACTGCGCACTGAGCGCCTGATTGTCCTGCGTGCCCACGCGTA
>JAPSHS010000021.1:0-9523 GCA_031179495.1 Kocuria sp.
GGGTGCGCTCCAGCTTCTCCTTCTCGCGGCGCAGGAGCAGCAGCTCCTTCTTGGTGTACTGCGAGCCGGCGACGTCGTCGAAGTCGATCTCCTCGAGCTCCTTCATGCGCTCGATGCGCTTGGAGACCGTGGCGAAGTTGGTGAGCATGCCGCCCAGCCAGCGGTGGTTCACGTAGGGCATGCCCACGCGGGTGGCCTGCTCGGCGATGGCCTCCTGCGCCTGCTTCTTGGTGCCGACGAACAGGATGGTGCCGCCGTGGGCCACGGTGGTCTTGACGGCCTCGTAGGCGCGGTCGATGAAGGACAGCGACTGCTGGAGGTCGATGATGTAGATGCCGTTGCGCTCGGTGAAGATGAAGCGCTTCATCTTCGGGTTCCAGCGACGGGTCTGGTGGCCGAAGTGCACGCCGCTGTCGAGGAGCTGGCGCATGGTAACGACGGACATGTCGTCTCCTTGTTCTCGTGCGGGAGGGCGTGCGACGACGCCCGGCCCGCGGGTACGGTTCTCGGCTGCGTCCGGCGGACGAGCCCCTGGCGCAGCGGTGAGCGGAACCGGAACGGATCCGCTGCCGGGCCGCCGTGCCGCACCCCGCCGGAGCGGGGACGCGGACCGGGGCGGCCGGGCCGGGAAAGGAGCTCCCGGCGGCGCTGCGCGCGAAGTCAGCCGCTCACCCGCGTGCCGCCGGATCCGGCGTCGGGGCCGGATCAGGGGTGGTCACGAGGGCACGCCACGACGGGCGCGTCAGAGCACACTGCGGGATCAAGTGTACTACAGGGCCCCGTTGCCCCTGCACAGGCCCGGCCTCCGCCGGCCGCCGGCCGACGGCATGCACAGCCTGCGCGGCGCGCTCCTCGGAGGGCCCCGTCGAGGTCCACGGTGGACGCCATGATCACCGTCCCGTTCCGGCGAGTCCGAGCCCACTGGACGCACCGCTGCACCGCCACCGCCGGGGCCCTCGTCCTCGTCGCCGTCCTCGGGGCGGCACCGCCGGCCTCCGGAGCGCCGGGCTGGGCGTGGCCGCTGTCGCCGCGGCCCGCCGTGGTGGGCGGCTGGGCGCCCCCCGAGCAGCGCTGGGGGCGGGGGCACCGCGGGGTCGACCTGGACGCCGCGGCGGGGGCGTCCGTCCGCTCACCGGAGGACGGCACCGTGAGCTTCGTGGGGTTCGTGGTGGACCGCCCGGTGCTCACGCTGGACCACGGGAACGGCCTGCGCTCGAGCTTCGAGCCCGTCGAGTCCACCCTGGTCCGCGGGGAGCGGGTCCGCCGGGGTGAGGTCGTGGGCGTGCTGCGAGGGCGCGGGCACTGCGGAGCCGCGCCCTGCCTGCACTGGGGTGTGCGGCGGGACCGCGACTACGTCAACCCGCTGCAGTTCGTCGGCGCCCTGGAGCCGTCGGTGCTGCTGCCCGTCCCCGACCGGCTGCGTGCGGCGGCTCAGCGGTTGCCGTCGCCCCCGTCGCCGCCCTGAGCGTCCTCGACGCCCTGCTCGACCTGCTGGAGGCCCTCCTCGGCGCCCTGCTGGACCTCTTCGGCGCCCTGCTCGACCTCCTGCTGGACGTTGTCGGCGCCCTGCTCGACCTCCTCGGCACTGAGGTCGCAGCCGGTCAGCGCGGTCAGGGCGAGGACCGTGGCGCAGACGGAGCTCCACAGCGTGCGGCGGTTCATCTCGGCGTCCTTCCGGTCGGTGGTGCGTGCATCGGAGCACCAGTGCACCACATCGGGGTGCGCCGCGCATCCCGCCGGGACGGGTGCAAGAGTGCCCCGCCCACCGGCCGGGGCACGGTGGGCGGGGCGCCGTGGTGGAGGGTAGGGCCGGTGGGGCTTGAACCCACGACCGAAGGATTATGAGTCCTCTGCTCTGACCAGCTGAGCTACGGCCCCGCGCCGGTGCGGGGCCGGCGGCGCAGACCACGTTACCGTACGAGCGCGCCCAGTCGGGTCCGCAGCCGGCGCGTCCGCCCGGTCCCGGCCGACCCGTGATCGGACTGTTCGTCCCGGTAGATCCGCAGGAACGTGTCCAGGGTGCGCGGAAAGCTGTGCTGGGCCACCTTGCGGTGGCTCTCCCGCCCCATCCGCGCCCGCTCCTCGGGGCTCGACGCCAGCACCAGGGTGAGCTTGCGCGCGAGGTCCCGGGCGTCGCCGGGCGTGAACAGCCAGCCGTTGACACCGTCGTCGGCCAGGTGCGGGAGGGCACGGGCGTCGGCCAGGACCACGGGCCGGGACGCCGACATCGCCTCCAGCGTCACCAGCGACTGCAGCTCGGCCGTGCCCGGCTGGCAGAAGACGTCGGCCCGCAGGTAGGCGTCGCGCAGCTCCTCGTCGGGGACGTAGCCGAGGAAGTGCACCCGGTCCCCCACCCCGAGGCCGTGCGCGAGCCGCTCGAGCCCCGCGCGCTGCTCGCCGTCCCCGGCGAGCTCCAGGTGGGCGCCGAGCTCGGCCGGGAGCAGGGACAGCGCCTCGATGAGCACGTCCACGTTCTTCTCCACCGCGAGCCGTCCGGTGAACAGCACGGTCGGGTGCGGGTTGGGCCGCGGCGGCTCCCCGGCGTGGGCCTCGTAGTCGGCGATCCGGATCCCGTTGGACACGGCGAGCACGGTGTCGGGGAAGCCGTTGCGGAGCATGGTCTCCACCGCGAGCGGCGTGGGGGCGGTCACCACGTCGCACCGGCCGAAGACCTTCGCCATGTCCCACCACGAGACCTTGCGGTACCGGTCGACGAGCCACCGGGGGAAGGGCAGGAACGGTTCCAGGTTCTCGGGGACGAAGTGATTGGTGCCGATCGTCCGGATGCCCCGGCGCCGGGCCTCGCGCACCAGCAGCCGGCCCAGGATGTAGTGGCACTGCACGTGCACGACATCGGGGCGGACCTCGTCGAGCACGCGGCGGATCTCCCCCGCCACCTGCCACGGGAGGCACATCCGGAAGTACGGGTGGGTGAACGCCCGGTGGGAGCGCAACCGGTGCTCGACCACGCCCTCGTCCTCGGCCCGGCACGACGGACCCGGCGCGGAGCGGGCGCACACGACGTGCACCCGGTGCCCCTGCTCGTGCAGGCCCCGGGCCAGCCGGTGCGCGAACTGCGCGGCCCCGTTGACGTCCGGCGGGTACGTCTCGGCGCCCAGCAGGACGGTCAGGGATCGGTCGGTGGTCGTCGTCTCGGCGCTCAAGCGTGGCTTCCCGGTCGGTGGTGTGCTGGTCGGTCAGGTCCTGCGGGGGACGGTCCCGGCGCTTGCGTGCCCGCTCCCGGCAGGTCCAGTCGCGCGAGCTCGGCGCGGGCCGCGAACTCGGCCCGGCGTGCCAGCACCTCCGGGTGGTGCTGCGAGAGCACGGCGACCCCGACTATAGCAACGCCTCCCGCCACGGCCATCAGCACGCCCGTCACAACGGAGAAACCGGGACCGGCCTCGCCGAGGACCAGCAGTCCCAGCAGGACACCCACCATCGGGTCGATCACCGTGAGGCCGGCGATCACCAGGTCCGGCGGCCCCGTGGCGAACGCGGTCTGCACGAACCACCCGCCCAGGGCCGCGGCCACCACGGCCGTCCCGACCGCGAACCAGTTGACGTCGTCCAGGAGCTGCCCGGCGCTGCCCTGGATCCGGGTGATGGTCAGCCGCACCAGCACCGCCACGAACCCGTAGAGGATCCCTGCCGCCACCACGTAGAACGTGCCGCCGAGGCCGCGGCGGAACAGTGCCGCGGCGACGCCCAGGACGCAGACGAGCACCACGAGCGTGACGACCACGGTGTGCTCCGCCCACGCCGAGATCCCGTGGGCCGGATCGGTCGCCGCGACCGCGCAGGTCACGAAGACGGCGCCGCCCACGGTGCACAGCCCGATCGCCGCCCAGGTGCGCCGGTTGATCCGCAGCCGCCGGTGCCGGGCGTGGAGCAGCGTGGTGACCACCAGGGCCACGACACCGATCGGTTGGACCACCGTCACGGTGGCCAGACCGAGCGCCGCCACGTTGAGCGCCGTGCCCATCCCCAGCAGGCTCAGGCCCAGGAGCCAGCGGTGGCTTCCCACCAGGGCCAGGAGGCCCCGCGGGGTCAGCCGGCCGTGGGTGCGGTCCGCCACGGCGCTGCCCTGCTGCTGCGTCCCGACGGCCAGGCACAGGGCGGCGAGCAGGGCGAGGGCGACGGCCAGCCACTGGCTCACGACGTCCACCCACCTGTGCTCACACCCGGAATTCTATCGAGGGGCACCCGGGCGCCGTCCGCCCGGCGCATGGATGCCGGATGAACGCACGGCGAAGGCCCGGAAGCCGGTCGCTTCCGGGCCTTCGCCGGTGCGCGCGTCCACGGGTCGGCCGTGGACGCGGCCGTCACCGGAACAGCTTGCGCAGGAAGACGACGAAGGTGCTGCCCGCCAGGGCGAGGACGGTGAGCGGCTGCCACCGCTCCCCCAGCCCGGACCGGCCCGAGCCGGACTTCTGCGCGCCGCCCTGGACGAGGAGACTCTTGACGTCCTTGGGCGTGGTCCTGACCGTGCGGCTGGTGCGGTCCACGAACCCCTTGGTGGTGGACTGGATGGTCTCGGCGCGGCCCTGGACGTCGTCGCGCAGCGTCTTGAGGTGCTCGCGGCGCAGCTTGAGCCGGTGCCGCAGCTGCTCCTCGGTGGGCGCCGGGGGCTTCTGGCGGGCCGGGTCCTGGGCCGCCTCGCGATTCTCCTGCTCCTTGCGCTCGCGGGCCTGCTGCTCCTCGCGCTGGACACGGCCCTCCGTGTAGGCGGAGCCCTCCTTGACCACGCCGAGGTCGTACTTGGCCCCGAAGATCGCCTTGCGCGGCACGAGCGGCAGGGCCTTCTTGATCGTGGCCAGCCCGATGAGGGCAGCGACGACCAGGATCACCAGGAACAGCACGGCCAGCAGCAGCGCCGCCAGCCACGCCGGCATCACCTGTGACAGGCCGGCGATGGCCGCGCCGACGAGCGCGATGGTGGCCAGCAGCAGGAAGACGAGGCCGACGACGACGAAGACCGCGCCCTTGCCGAGCGTCTTGGCCTTCTCCGTGAGCTCGATCTTCGCGAGCTGCGCCTCGTCCTTGAGCTGCTTGGGCAGCAGGCGGGCGAAGACCTTGATGACATCCATGATCGACGCGGCCCCGGGGTCGGTGCGCTCCGTCCTCGCCCCCGAGGTGCCGCCCGTGCTGGGGCCTACCGAATGACTCATGCCCGCCTCCGTTGATGATGAGAAAAAGTACGTGGACTGAGCACAAAGCTACCATCGGGCCACCCGTCGGCGGGCGAGCAGGGACGAGGGCGGGACCGGGTTCCACGCACGAGGGTGCCCGTCCGACGAGCGGACGGGCACCCTCGTGCGTGAGCGCCGCCAGGGCGCTGCTACTTGTGGTTGTCCTTGAACACGACGTGGTACTCGATGTTCTTGTTCTTGCCGTGGTCGTAGGTGCAGACCTCCACCCACTTCTTCTCGTACTTCTCGGTCTTCTTGGCCAGCTCCCACAGCTCGTGCCGGGACTTGTCGTCGCAGCGGTCCTTCGCGTAGCGGACGGCGTGCTCCAGCGACTTCTCCCCGTACTCGACGACGTGCTTGTGTCCGCTCTTGTGGTGCTTCTTGATGACGAGCACCTTGATCGTCTTGTCGTCTAGCCCGTGGTGGTGGTTCCCCGATGCAGCGGCAGGTGCAGCCCCCCCGGCGAGCAGTCCCACCACTGCGACGCCGGTCAGGAGTTTGCGCAGATCGTTCACTGTGTCCCCCTAGGAGTGAAAGGTCCGCCCAGCGTAGGCCGCGGCCGACAAGGGGCTCAACACGGAAAGGCGACCGTGGCGACGTATTTCGGTCACGGTTCGGAACTACTCGGCAGTGGACCGGGGAGTATCTGCCCGGACCCGTCTCCCGGGCCGCCGCGGGTCCCCGGCGAGTGGCCCCTGTCCGGCAAAGAGCGGGCATCGCAGAAGCGACTCCATGCGGTCGAATAGGAAGTGCGCACCACCCGCGCCCTCCCGGAAGGATCCCCGCCATGACCGTCATCGCCCGCACGTCTCGTCCCGCCGAAGCCCTCGTGCGCAGCGACGTCCTCCGTTCCCTGGCCGCCCGGGGCATCCTCGTCTCCGGCGCCGACCCGCTGTTCGAGGGCCGGGAGTGGTCCGTGGCAGTCTCCGGCCGCCCGGCCGGCATGACGGAGACGGAGGTGCGGGTCGCCGTGTGGAACACCGTCCTCAACCACACCGCCGTCCACGGCCTGCCCGAGCCGGTCGACGGGGTGCGCATCCGCCTCGACGGCTGATCCGGTTCCGGGGCGTCCTGCGCCGCCCGCCGACGTCCGCGCCCTACAGTGTGCAGTACGTCCCCCCGCCCCCGCCCCCCGCAGGAGACCCCGTGAGCAAGAAGACCGCCCTCGTCGCCCTGGTCATCGCGTCCGGCCTCGCGCTGACCGGCTGCTCGGACGACGCCGAGGCCCCGGGAGACGGGGCCGGCCCCTCCCCCACCACGACCGCTACGTCGTCCGGATCCCCGTCGTCGGGGGCGCCGTCGTCGCCCACGTCCTCCCCGGCCCCGGGGACCCCGGAGGAGCCGGCCTCCCCGTCCTCCGAGCCGGAGCCGACCGAGGCCGCGCCCGTGAACAACCCGCCCGCGCCCGTCGAGCCCCTGTCGGCGTTCACCGGCACGGCCGCCGGTGCGCAGTTCGCCGGAGCGCTCACCGGCATCGAGATCATGGGCGGGGCGGGCAGCGGACCCACGGTGCACCGGATCAGCACGAACCTCTACGACCCCGGCGTCGCCGTCGCCCTCTGCGAGAGCTACCGCGCGGCGATGGGCACCGGCCGGCAGCAGGTCGACGTCGTGGACGCCCTCGGCCAGTACCTCGCCACGAACAGTGCCGACCCGGCGGCCTGCGCCACCGCGCCGGGCGCGAACCCCGGCCCCGGCGCGATCCCCGCCCAGGACTTCGACTACGACGAGGCCTACGCCGCCTGGCAGTCCGGGATGCCGTACTACGACGCCTTCTGCCTCAACTACACCCCCGTCACCGCCGCCGGCGCCTCCCAGTGCGACGGCATCGAGGCCGGCACCGTCGACGCCGTCACCGGCGAGTACATCGGCGGCTGACCTCCACGGTCCCTGCCGTGGCGGCCGCCCCCCGGCCCGGGGACCGGAGGACCTGCACGCCCAGTCCCGCCGTGCGCACCGTGGGGACCCGCAGGCTTCTCGGCGTCGAGCTCGACGTCCCCGCCCCGTGCTGCAGTCGCCCGCCGACCGTGCCGGCCGGAGGCGGACTCGGCCTCTGCCGGGCCTCCGCAGCCGCAGGCCGGACGCGAGAACGCCGCAGGGTGCTCCCACCGTGCCCTGCCCGACACCGCGAGCGCACGGCAGTAGAGTTCCGCACATGACGGAACTGCTCTACGAGTGGATGACCTCGCAGCAGGCGGCGGCCGCGCTCGATGCCTACCTGGCCGAACGTGACCCCGCCCTGCAGCGGTTGCGCTCGGAGCTGGCCGCCCACGACGTCGACCCCGATCCCCTCCTCGACGGCACTGTCGAGTCCGTGGCTCCGGTGTGGGAGTGGATCACCGCTCGCGCGGGTCGGCTGGGGGTCGACCCGCGTCCGCTGGGGGAGGATCCGACGCGCCCCTCCTGGCCCAGCTGGGCGCGCCACGGCAAGCTCGTGGACCCGCACCCTCCGGCCGGGTCCCTTGCCCTGGTCGACGGATTCTCGTCCTACCTCGGCCAGGTGCTCACCACCGAAGTGCCCGAGGCGCGCTGGCGCACCGGCGAGCACCGCATCAGCGACTACCCCGCGCACAACCATCCGGTGATCGCCGGCGCCGGGCATGAGATCTTCCCTCCCGGGATCCCGCTCTACAGCCTGTACCAGACCGCCCACGGACGGCAGGCGATGAGCGGGGCCGAGCTGCTCGCCCACACCCGCCGGAGCATCTCCGCCCTGCGCGGGGACGGCCCGGACGCGGCCGCCGTCGAGGAGCCTCCGGTGACGGTGGTCGCCGAGGTGGACTGCTTCGACGTCGGGCTGCGCGACGACATCGCAGTGCGGCACCCGGAGACCGTGGAGTGGATGATCGCCGAGCTCACCGACCGTGACGGTGTCGACTCGGTCCACCGGTACGGTCCCGCCGCCCTCGTCGTCGACGCCCCGACCTGGGACGAGGTGCGGCTGAAGCTGTGGTGCACGATGTGGCTGCAGCGCCACCTCCCCCGCTGAGCAGCTGCCGGGGCGTCAGCGCCCGTCCGCACCCGGGCGAGCTCCGGGATCGGGCGCAGGTGCCGGCCGACGCCGGACAGCGGGACGGGCAGCACCGCGGTGGTGGGCTCCCGTGCACCACGGATCCGGAACGGGATCCGCCACCACGGGCACCGGCGCCCCGGAGCGCGCCGTCGTCGCTCGAGGGCCACGACTGCCTCACTCCGCGCTGACGTCTCGTCGCGGAGGGTCGGTGGAAGCAGGGTGGGGGTGAGTCCTGCTACTGGACCCCGTGGTGCTCGCGGCGCAGCACCCATACGTTGGCGTCGTCACGTCGTTCGAAGACCACCGTGCCGACCAGGGCCTGGATGAGGGCCAGCCCTCGGCCGGACTCGTCGTCGGCGGCGGCCTGACGCCCCGCAGTGGGGTCGGTGGTGAAGGGGGCCGCCCCGATCCCGTAGATGTTCGCCTCGAGCCGCGTGTCGTCGACCGTGATCTCGACCTGCAGCTCCACGGGCGACGAGGTGGTGGGCACCGCATGGGCGACGACATTGGTGCTCGCTTCGATCACGGCCAGGGTGAAAGCCATGCGGTCGGTCTCGGGGACGAACTCGGCGTGTGCCCACAGTTCGTCGAGGTCGTCGTGGACCGCCTCCAGGGTCTCCGGGGTGGCAGGCCCCCGGCGGACTCGTCGTGCCCTCGCCTCAGGCATCCGGGAACGCCTCCTCCGCGGTGGCGTAGGGGGTCATCACCCGGTTCATGCCGGTGAGCTCGAGCACCATCTGCACCTGGGGGTTGATGTTGGCGATACGCAGGTCGCCGCCGGCCAGCCGTGCTGTTTTCAGGCTCCCCACCAGCGCGCCGAGACCTGAGGAGTCCATGAAGTCGACCGCGCCCATGTCGACGACCACACGGTGGTGGCCGGACGCGACGGTCTCGGACACGACCTGACGCAGTTGCGGGGCTCCGCCCATGTTCAACCGGCCGGACCCGATGATGACGGTGTGGTTCGGTTGATGCTCGACGGTGAACTCCATGTGCATGTCCTTCCCGGGGGAGAGTTGGTACTACTGGTGGCAATCACTTCAACGTCATACAGCACATGACCGGGAACGGTCGATGCCATGCTGCCAGCGTACCGATCCGGGACCCGTCCGCGGCCAGGAGGTCCGCCGCCCGCGGGGCCGCGCGGCGCAGGCGTGGACGACGGCGACAACGCCGAGCGGACCGCGGTGCTGACGAGGGGGCGGCCGTCCCCGTTGCGGTGGTGGACGGCCGGAGCGCCGGGTTCCCTGTCGTGCGCCCCGGTCTCAGCGGGGGATGATCCGGAACAGGAACCGGGTCCGGACCATGACCCACAGCAGGC
>JAPSHS010000021.1:9623-23416 GCA_031179495.1 Kocuria sp.
CGAGGGGGCGGCCGTCCCCGTTGCGGTGGTGGACGGCCGGAGCGCCGGGTTCCCTGTCGTGCGCCCCGGTCTCAGCGGGGGATGATCCGGAACAGGAACCGGGTCCGGACCATGACCCACAGCAGGCCCAGGATCGCGACGTAGGCGGCGGTGTTCAGCCAGAGGTTCCCCTGCTGCAGCGCGGGGACGTTCGCGGCGGCGAGGATCAGGAAGACGTGGAGGATGAAGACGTACAGGGTCGCCTGACCCAACGGGATGAGGAACCAGCCCAGAGCCCGGTGCAGCGGCTTCCAGTACGCGCTCAGCAGCGCGTAGCCGGTGATCACGACCAGCAGCACGTTCACCAGCCGGCCGGGGCCCAGGTGGGTCCGGCCGAAGAACCCGTCGTAGACGGTGCGGAAGACTCCCTCGGGCAGCAGCGCCAACCGCACGTCGTAGGCGTTGGTGTAGTAGGGACCGGACCAGGAGAAGACGGCGAAGGCCACGGTCAGCAGGACGCACGCCCACAGCACCGGCCGCCGCGACGGTGCGGCGAACCACGCGACGACCTGCTTCCGGTAGTAGCCGGCGACCATGCCCAGGACGAAGAGCACCTGCCACACGAGCAGGGGGAACGAGTCCTCGAACTGGGAGGGCAGCAGCCGGAGGCGCGTGGTGGTGCCGAGGGCGTACAGGCCCAGGCTGATCAGCAGGACCAGCCAGGCGCGGCCGCGCGCCAGGGCCATCAGGACCAGGGGGCTGACCGCCAGCAGGATCACGTACAGGCCCATGACGTTGAACTGCCACGGTCCGATCTGCAGCAGGAAGACCGAGGGGATCAGGTGGGCGGGAACGGGGTACTGGAAGAACCCCTCCATCCCGGCGTAGAGGTCGTACGCGGTCCCCGCGCCCCCCGCCCCCGTGGCGCCGGTGCCCTGGTCCGTGAAGGTGGTCACGGCCGTGGCGTCGAGGAAGGGCAGGCGGCTCAGCGCGAAGACGAGCAGCACCACTGCCAGGGCGGTGACGTAGAGCTTCCACGCGCGTCTGCTGGTGCGATCCACCACGTCCCCCAGGTGGTCCGTCGCCCGGGGACCGTACACCAGGCCCAGCACCGCCCCGGAGAGCAGCACGAACAGCTCGGCGCCCGAGACCACCCCGATGGTCTCCTGGGTGAGCAGCTGGAACAGCGAGGTGAGCCCGACGTGGTTGACGACGACGAACACGATGGCCATTCCGCGCAGCATGTCGATGCGGGCGTCCCGGGAGGAGGTGCCCGCGTAGGCCCAGGCCCTCACCGGCCGCAGCAGCGGCAACAGGCAGAGGAGCAGCGCCACGGCCAGCGCCGCCGCGGCGGCGGACCAGGCGGCGCCTCCCTCGAGCGCGGTGCCCGTGGCGGCAGGTGCCGCCCCGGCCAGGGGGGAGGGTTCGAAGACGGGGCCGGTCACGACCGTGGACTCCTCGAGCCGCTCGGCGAAGGCCTCGGCCGTCCCGGAATCGGCGGTGGCCCGCCAGTCGACCGTCACCGCGCCGTCATCGCGCTGCTCGACCCGCTCGTTCCACACCACGGCCCCCACACGGTCGTAGGAGCCGCTGACCGCGGTGAGCACCTGGTCCCACCAGGCGCTCTTGACCTCCTGCTCCCCAGCCCCCGGGGCGTCGGGGCTGTAGAACGCGCCGGTCTCCACCAGCACGGGCCGGTCACGGGCGGCGGCGTAGGTGGCGTAGAAGTCCGCGCCGGTGCCGGGCCCGCCCGCACCGGCAGGACCGAGCAGGGCCTCGAACGCACCCGGTTCGGGAACCGTGTTGCGGGCGGGCCCGTCGCCGGTCCGGTCGTGGTAGGCGGACAGGCCGACCCAGTCCACGACGTCGTCGCCCGGGTAGTAGGGACGGTAGGCGTCGTCGTCGAAGTCCCAGACCCCGCTGCCGTCGGTGTCCAGCGGACCCAGGGCCCCGCCCGATGGGGCAGTCGGGGAGGGATCGCGGAAGGGGTAGTCCTCAGCGGCGGCCGGGGACCAGACCATCACCGGCTCCGAGAGCTCGGCGTCCATGGCGGTCGCCACGGCGCGGAACGCCTCGGTGTAGGCCTCCGGCTGCTGCCCCCAGGGAACCCACGGGGCGTTCATCTGCGGGGCGAAGCGGACGAAGACCGTGCCCTCGTACCCCTCGGCGACATCGGCCACCTGTGCGGCCAGGGCGGCGGCACGGGCGTCGTCGACATCGGCCAGGGGGATCTCCGGCCGCACGGTGAGCAACGCGTGGGAGCCCTGGCCGGAGAGCTGGGCGAAGAAGTCCCGCAGATGGCCCTGTTCCTGCTCGCTCATCGGCAGCGGCACGGGCCGGTCGTAGACGGCCGCCGGCGCCCCCAGCCGCTCGGCGTGGTCGGCGGCGGAGTCCGCCGCCCAGTCCAGCGACACGCCCAGATACGGTGCGTCGGGCGCGGGAGTCGCTGTGGCGTCCTGCACGGCGCGGGCCGGAGCGGCATGGACGAGGCTGAGCGCCGTCATCAGCAGCACGAGGGCCGCGGTGGCGGCCATCCCCCAGAAACGTCGAACAGTGGAACCCAAGCTGCCCCCAGACATCGTCGCGACGAGATCGTCCCGTGGTGGTCGGCGCCCCAGGCTCACGGCAGAACACCGACCGACCAGCACAGCGCGCCGGGAGCAACCACGAGGAGGATACTGCTGAACGATTCCGGTCGTGCCCCCCAGTAGGCTTGCTCTCCGAGATTAGGCTTGTTCTCCGAGGAGCGACGGCTCCTTCAGCGGGAGAGGCAGACAGGGAGAGATCACATGCACCACTTCGTCGTCCGGTTGCTGGTGGTCCTCACCGTGATCCTCGGGGTCAACTATCTCGCGTGGCGGTGGCTGGAATCGCTGAACTGGTCGGCGTGGTGGATCGCGGTGCCGCTGGTGCTGGCCGAGACCTACAGCCTGATCGACGTGTGCCTGTTCGGGATGACGATGTGGCGGCTCAAGGAGCGCACTCCCCCGCCGGCGCCGCCGGGAATGACCGTGGACGTGTTCATCACCACCTACAACGAGCCGCTGGACATGGTCATGGACACCGCGCTGGCAGCGCAGCGGATCCGCTATCCGCACAGCACCTGGATCCTCGACGACGGCGCCCGGCCCGAGCTGGAGGCCCTGGCCCGGGAGCAGGGCATCGGCTACCTCACCCGCAGCGCGGACTGGGCCGACCGGCCCCGGCACGCCAAGGCCGGCAACCTCAACAACGCCCTGATGCTCACCCAGGGCGAGTTCCTGCTCATCCTCGACGCCGACCAGGTGCCCGAGCCGCAGATCCTGGACCGGACGCTGGGCTACTTCAACAACCGCAAGGTCTGCCTGGTCCAGACCCCCCAGTACTTCGTCAACGTCCCGGAGGACGACCCGCTGGGCAGCCAGGCCCCGCTGTTCTACGGTCCGCTCCAGCAGGGCAAGGACGGCTGGAACGCCGCCTTCTTCTGCGGCTCCAACGCGATCCTGCGCCGCGAGGCCCTCATGCAGCTGGGACTGGTCGGCTACGTGGAGGAGGTCGAGCGCAACATCAAGCAGGCGCTGAAGGGCTCACGCGCCGCGGTGCGCCGGGCCCGCAAGTCGCCCCAGGCGGCCGATCCCCTGGTGGCCCGCCTGCTGGACGAGGTCGAGCAGGCCACCCGGAAGGCCCGGGCGGAGCTGAAGTCCGGAAGGTCCCTGAGCGAGATCACCTACGACCTGCGCCGCACGGTCGACGCCGCCGTCCAGGACCTCGTGGCCGCAGACTTCTCCGCCGTGCAGGCGGACCTCGCCGAGATCCAGTCCCTGGGCCTGGACACCGGCCACGGGCAGCTGTCCCCGGAGGAGGTCGAGGAGGCCGTGGCACGCCTGTCCGGGCGGGAGTGGTCCCCGCTCGGGGCGCTCGAGTCCGTGCAGGCGGTGCTCGACGCCATCTCCGTGGAGCGGACCGACGAGGCCCAGCCGGTGATGCCCCTGGCCACGATCTCGGTCACCGAGGACATGGCCACCTCCATGCGGATGCACGCCCTGGGCTGGCGCAGCGTCTACCACCACGAGATCCTGGCGCTGGGCCTGGCCCCGGAGGACCTCAAGACCATGCTCACCCAGCGCCTGCGCTGGGCCCAGGGCACCATCCAGGTGCTGCTGCGGGAGAACCCGCTCACCAAGCGGGGCATGAGGTGGACCCAGCGCCTGATGTACTTCGCCACCATGTGGAGCTACCTCTCCGGCTTCGCGGCCGTGGTGTACATCGGCGCCCCGATCATCTACCTCGTCCTGGGCGTCCTGCCCGTCACGAGCCTCAGCACGGACTTCTTCATCCGGTTCATCCCCTTCATGGTCGTCAACCAGGTCCTGTTCGCGGTGGCCGGACGAGGGGCGAAGACGTGGCGGGGACAGCAGTACAGCCTCGCCCTGTTCCCCACCTGGATCAAGGCCTGCACCACGGCCGCGCGGAACGTCTGGTTCGGCCGCCCGCTGGGCTTCGCCGTCACCCCGAAGGTCAAGGAGGGCAACAGCCGCGACTGGCACCTGATCCGCCCGCAGTTGATCGCCATGGGCGTGCTGGGCGCGGCCCTGGCGATCGGCACCGTGCGCCTGGCCACCGGGCTCAACGAACCCCTCGGCACCCTCGTGAACATGGCCTGGGTCGTCTTCGACCTCGTCGTGCTGAGCGTGCTCATCAGGGCCGTGCGCTACGAAGGGTTCGCCCCCGAGGAGGAACCCGTACCCACCGAGGCCCGCTGAGATTCCCACCGGGCTCGGCACACACGGCGCCGGAGGCGCGTGGTGCGCTCCCGGGCACCTCCCGAGCCTCCGCAGGCCGGAGATCGGTGTCCCCGAAAGCAGGGACAAATCCGGTGTCCTGACAACGGAGGTCGTGGACGGCGGGCCACTAGATTGGGTTCCTGGCCCGCGAAGGCAACGTACCTGTGAAGGCAACGTACCGGTGATCTGGGGGGATGATGAGCGCTGAGGTGCTGGACGACGAGGAGATCGCACGCGCGGAAGCGCTGCACGCCCTGGGCGTGCTCGACACCCCCTCGGAGTCCCGGTACGACCAGGTGGTGGAACTGGCCGAGAGCGTCTTCGACGTCCCGATGGCCGCGGTGAACCTCGTCGACACCGACCGTCAGTGGACCAAGGCGCAGGTCGGGCTCGACGGCCTCGAAGACGTTCCGCTGATCCACTCCATGTGCCGTCACACGGTTCAGCAGTCCGACATCTTCATCGTCCCGGACACCACCGCGGACGAGCGTTTCCAGGACAACCGGTTCGTCCGGGAACCTCCGCACATCCGCTTCTACGCCGGCCATCCCCTGCGCGCACCGGGCGGGGAGCGAGTGGGTTCGCTGTGCCTCTTCGACACCCATCCCCGGCAGCTGAGCTCCGCCCAACGACGCATCCTGCGACAGATGGCGGGGTGGCTCGAGAAGGAGCTGACGTTCCACCGCGAGCTCGAGCGAGCCGGCCGGATCCAGCAGCTGCTGATGCCACGCCTGCCTCCGAGGCTCCACGGATACCAGCTGGCCGGTCGGTGCACCCCCACGCACGAGATCGGTGGGGACTTCTACGACTGGCACCTCGTGGGCGGAGCCCTGCAGCTGCACGTGGCCGACGTCATGGGCAAAGGCGTGCCTGCAGCCCTGATCGCCGCCTCGGGGCGCGCCGCCCTGCGTGGCGCGTCCCAGTTCGACGACCAGCAGCAGGCCATGGCCCGGGCGGCCGCCGTGCTGGAGGAGCAGCTGGAGGACACGGCCACGTTCGTCACGGCGTTCAGTGCCCGGCTCGATCCAGCCACCGGGGACCTGGTCTACGTCGACGCCGGGCACGGACTGGCCGTGGTCTTCGACGCCACCGGCGGTCACCGTCGGCTGAAGCCCTCGGGGCCCCCGCTCGGCCTGCTGCCCGGCACGACGTGGAGAGCCCACACCACCACCCTCGCCCCGGGCGAGACGCTGCTGGTGGTCAGCGACGGCTTCCTCGACTTCTTCACCGATCTCGACAGCGCCATCCTTCGAGCCGCCGATGTGGTGCACGAGGCGGTCACCGCCCACCAGGTCGTCGAGCGTTTCACCGCCTATGCCCAGGCCCGTGCGCACACGGACGACGTCACCGTCGTGGCCCTGCACCGTGAACCGGTCTGAGGCGCCACCGACCGGCCGTGCCCTCCCCGGGCCCCCGCTGCACGTCCAGGTCGGAGCGGGCCCCGGCGGGACACGGTCGCGGCACGAGGGTGGGCCGGGGCGGAGCCGCGGCCACAGCATCGAAGCGGTCCGCCTGAACCGACGCTCCGCGCTCATGGCCGCCCTGACCACGGCCCTGGTGACCGCCTGCACGGAGAGGAACACCATCGAGACCTTCCCTCCCCACCACCGCATCCACCCGCTGGAGCACGGGGTCTTCCTGCCCCACGGGCCGCAGGACGGACCCGCCTTCACCGCCATGATCGGTGCCGCCCCACAGTGGATGCTGCTGTTCCGGGACTGGACCCACGAGACCCCGCCGCTGGACGCTCTCGAGTCCGTGCGGGCCCAGGGGGCCACCCCTGTCCTCACGTGGGAGCCCTGGTACGCGCCACCCCTGGGCACGGCGCCCGCGAACGCCGCTCAGCAACAGCCCTTCGCCCTGAGCCGGATGCTCGCCGGGGACCACGACCACCGCATCAGCACCTGGGCCGGAGCCCTGGCCTCCTGGGGACACGACGTCGTCCTGCGCTTCGCCCACGAGATGAACGGCGACTGGTACCCGTGGGGGACGGGCGTCCAGGGGAACACCGCCGATGAGTACGTCCGGGCCTGGCGCCACGTCCACGACAGGTTCGTCGCGGCCGGGGCCACCAACGTCCGCTGGTGCTGGGCGCCCAACGTGCCGGGCTCCGGAGGCGACACGGACGCCGCGCGGCTTGCCGACTTCTTTCCGGGGGAGGACGTGGTGGACGTCCTGGGCATCGACGGCTACAACTGGGGCCTGCCGGACCCACCACTGTCCTGGACCACGCCCGCGGAGCTCTTCGGCCCCGGCCTCGACGAGCTCCGCCGCCTGGGGACCCGGTTGCCGATCGTGGTGACGGAGACGGCTTCGGCCGAGAGCCACGAGCCCGGCCGCTCCAAGGCCGACTGGATCGCCCAGCTCTTCGACCACCTGAGCCGGCAAGGCGACGTGCGTGGGGTCATCTGGTTCCAGGAGCGCAAGGAGCGGGACTGGAGAATCAGTTCCTCCCCCGCCGCCCAGGCGGCCTATCGCCACGCCGTGGCGCAGCTGCACTAGCCCGCAGGACGCCTCCGGCGCTCCGGCCACCCGGGCCCGGACACGGTCGTTCCGCTCTGCACTAGGGTGAGCACATGCCGGTCAATGCCGATGAAGCCACCGAGACGTCCCGGGTCAGGGCGCTGCACGACCTCAACGTGCTGGACACTCCTCGGGAGGAGCGCTACGACCGCATCGTGCGCCTGGCCCGCACCATGTTCGAGGTGCCGATGGCTGCCGTGAACCTCATCGATGCCCACCGGCAGTGGACCAAGGCCGAGGCCGGCCTGCCCGGCCTGGAGAACACAGCTACCGACGACTCGATGTGCCACTACACCGTCCAGCAGGCGGACACCCTCGTCGTGCCCGACACCACCACGGATCCGCGGTTCCGCACCAACCGGTTCGTCACCGGCGGCACCGGCATCCGCTTCTACGCCGGTCAGCCCCTGCATGCACCCGGTGGGGAGGCCGTAGGATCCCTGTGCCTGTTCGACACCCACCCGCGCACCCTGACCGCCCGGGAGCAGGAGATGCTGGCCGAGATGGGCCGGTGGGTCGAGACCGAACTGGCGCACCAGGCCGAACTCGACCGGGCGGCCGAGGTCCAGCAGGTCCTCATGCCCCACACCACCCCTGCCCTCCCTGGCTATGAGCTGGCCGGGCGCTGCCTGCCCACCCAGTCCATCGGCGGCGACTTCTACACCTGGCACACCCTTCCGGACGGCAACCTGCAGATCCATGTGGCCGATGTGATGGGCAAGGGCATCCCTGCGGCCCTCATCGCCGCCACCGTGCGCGCGGTGCTGGTCGGGGCCGCCCAGTACAACGACCAGCACCAAGCCCTCCACCGGGCCGCGGCCGCCTCCTGGGAGATCCTCAACGACACCGGGGCCTTCGTCACCGCCTTCTCCGCCCGCCTGCACCCGGCCACCGGACAGGTGGAGTACGTCGACGCCGGCCACGGGCTGGCCTTCGTCCTCTCCGCCGAGGGCTACCGCGGCCTGGAGCACTCCGGACCGCCCCTGGGCATCTTCCCCGACACCACCTGGCAGACCCACACCACCACCCTGGCTCCCGGGGAGACCCTGGTGGTGGTGTCGGACGGATTCCTGGACTTCTTCCCCACCCTGGAGGAAACCCTCGCCCACGCCCGCACCGCGCAGCTGCACCGGCTGCCGGCAGAGCGCCTGGTGGAGCGGGCCACGGCATTCGCCCGCGCCCGGGGTCATCCCGACGACGTCACCGTCCTCGCCCTGCGCCGCACGAGCAACGACCCCACCGGTTGACCGGTCCGCAACAGCTCCCCAGGGGCCCGGGTGGTGCGCCGCACGCCGGTCCACCCCGTCCAGGCCTCGCTCCGGGCCCACGACGGCGCCCGGCTGCAGGTGAGCCCCCAGCTCCAGGGCGGGAGGCCGGCCCCTGTCGCGAGCGTCGCCGTGGAGGAGAGCGTCGCCGGGTCCGTGGGCCGGCCCGCCGCCCGGTGGTCCGGACCGGCAGCCCTCCGGCACGTGCTGGACGATCCCGGCGGCGGGTCGCGCTCGCTCGCCCGACGCAGGAAGCACCTGCAGCACGACGTCGGCACGACCATTGCTTGCCGCGGTGGAACAGCCGAGGGCCGGTCTCGGCTCCTGCACTGCCGGTCGTCCTGCCCGGGCAGTGCACCGATGTGCTTGCCGGTCCTCGGGGCCTCCACCGGACTCGGGTCCCGGCTCGTCCACCGGAAGGGTGCCCCCACACCCGCTGTCGTGCCGGGGCGACGCCACTCCCGAGGCATCTGTGATCGTCATGACAGCATGGGGGTGCGCTTCCGCGGGCGCCTCATCGTCCTGATTCCGGAGTCTCCGGCGGCCCTTGAACCTGTTCCCGCGCGTCCGTTCCACGTCCTCCTCGCCGCTCCCACCGCTTCCGCAGTAGGATGCCGCGTCACCGCCGCGGCCGTGGTCGTGGCGGGCCGGCGGCGGGCGCTCACCGCCCAGGCCTCGGCTATGAACCCCTCCAAGGGCGCCCCGGGTCCGGAGGACGGGATGCCGGCGGGGCAGGTGCCGCCTCGGCGCTCCGACCGGCGCCCTCGGAGTCCACGGCCGGGACGTCACCCGGGGCACGGCTGCACCAGGCGCCGACGGCACCCACACCGGTGAGCGCCGTCGGTCACCGGGTCAGAGTCGGTCGATGAAGTTCCCGATGTTCTCCCACGTCCAGGACTCGCAGCGCGCAGGGCCCATCTCGGCCGGCTTCCTCCGGTGCTCGGTCTCCACCCACAGGCCCAGCAACGGCTTGCCCTCGGCCACTGCGCACCGGATCTGCCACCGGGCTGCGGCCGAGGCCGACGTGCCGCCCCCGATCAGCGCGACCACCCCGTCGCAACCGCGGATCCGCTCCTGCACGTCCTTCTTCCACTCCTGCGGGCACGTCTCGTCCTCGGGCGGGTCCAGGAACCGGGCCTGGTCCCCCGCTCGGGCCCACTGGGCGGTGAACAGGTCCCGGAACAGCTCGTCCTCCTCCGCGAAGGCCAGAAATACCGTTTTCGGCGCCATTGCCGTCAACTCCCTACGAATAAACCGTCAGTGCTGGTGAAAGGGACCCTATGCCCTGGGACGGGCCGGGGGCAGGGCCCGAGCAACATGCCTTAATGAACGGGCCCTGGGCGCACGACGACCGCCGACCCCGCACTGCGAGAATTGCGGCCGGTGCCGCTGCGACCGGGCACCGGCGGCGCCGTCAGCACCGTCCCCGGGGGCACCAACGAGATCCCTCCCGCATCCCCCGGCCGAGCTCGAACCAGTAGCCCTTGGGCGACGGTTCGGGGTCCTCGCTGGTCGACGTGGGGCCCGCCGGCCGGGCCGTTCCGGGGAAGTCGGAATTTTTTCTCCCGTCACGGTCCGCGCGCGTTCTCGTGGGCCTATGGCGTATTCGTGGGCCCAAGGCGCCTTCATGGGGTCGACGTGGGGAGAGCGGATGACGTCCATGTGCGCGGCCTGCTCCCGTTCGGGGGCGGAGTCAGGGGACCGGGTCCTGGAGCGGTCGCTCCGGGGGGGGTGGAGGGGAATGCGTTCCCTCCGGATCCGTGGAGTTCTCGGCCCGCCCCAGGGATCAACGGTTCCGCGCAGCCGGCTGATCCGGTTGCCGGCGACCTGTCCGGGGGGACCCGTCGCTGTCACGGTGGGGGCCGGAGGTGCTTCGCCCCTGGCGGGCGCCCGAGGTGTCGCTCCTGGCACCTGAGGGTGAGAATGGTGGTGTCGGCGAGCGGGAAGCTCGCTCCAAGGACGAGCGCCAGCAGGAGTTGGAGGGCTTGTCGGAGGAAGGGCGATGGAACCGGATCCGGTGAGGGCCCAGCTCAGTGCAGCGCTGGCCCATGTCCGGGACGTGTTCGCAGAGGCCGGAACGGCTGCCGAGGCCGTGTCCCGGCTCATGGAGCTGGCCCGGGAGCTGGTCCCCCTGGCGACCGGGGCGAACATCAGCATCGTCGACGAGAACGGCGTCTGCACCACCGTCGCAGCCACCGACCCGGCGGTGGTCGAAGCCGATGCGCTGCAGTTCGAGCTCGGGATCCGGTCCGTGCCTGCGCGCCCGGGACACGGTGAGCCCCCAGTACGTGTCCGACACCACCACCGATCCCCGGTGGCTCGAGTGGGGCCGGACGGTGGCCGAGGCGGGGATCCGGTCGGTGCTCAGCGTTGCGCTGGTGATCGAGGGCCAGGACATCGGGGCGTTGCAGGTCTATGCCACCGAGCCCGAGGTCTTCACGGAGTAAGAGGAGCATCTGCTGGGCCTGCTCGCCGGTCCGGTGGTCGTGCTGCTGGGCGCGGACCGGGTCCGGCGCCTCGACGACACCTTGCAGGAGGCTGTTACGGACCGGGATCGCATCGAACGCGCCGTGGGCGTCCTGATGGAACGCAGCCACCAGGCCTTACCCACCGCCCGCTCCTTCCCGACTGCGCGCCCTGGCGCCAGTACTGGCCGACTACGACGGGGCGGGCGACCCGGAGCCGCCCGACCAGCCCGGCGCCTCACCGACTGATGCCTGACCCGCCTGATCCCTGACCTGCTCGACCCGTTGCACCCAGGAGCTCTCTTGACCACCATCGCCTCCTCCGAGCCGAACAGCGCCAATGATGACCGCACGCAACCCCAGACAGGCCCCGCACTGCCCGCACCGATCATGAGCCCGGCTCCCCACAAGGCCCCGGACAGCCTTCTGGGCCCGGCGGAGGACTTCCCCGAGGACCTGGTCGGGCTGGGCATGACGGAGCTGCAGGTCCTACACTCCAGGATTACCCGTCAGCTCGACCACGACTACCTCACCGACCCCATCGGGCCCCACTGCTGGACCCTGGACCAGTGCCACGAACTGGATGCGGAACCGGATGCCCGCGACACCGCCCGAGATCACCTGACCCAGCTCCGGCCCTTACCGACAGGCACACCATGAACACCACAGATCCCACCGCCCGCCGGTTCGATTCGATCTGCCTCGTCTTCAATCCGCACAGCACCGGCAACGCCCCGGCACTGGCCGGGCAGCTGCGCGATCAGCTCACCCAGGACCTGCCCTATCACCCGCAGATCCGGATGCTGCCCACCGAGCACGCCGGTCACGCCGTGGACCTGGCGAAGGAGGCGGCCGGCACCCCCAACGCCCTGGTGGTCTCGGTCAGCGGGGACGGGGGCTACAACGAGGTCGTCAACGGGGTCATGGCCGCCGAATCCAGCGACACGGTGTGCGCGGTCCTGCCCGCCGGTAACGCCAACGACCACCAGCGCACCACCGCCCGCCAGCCCCTGGCCCAGGCCATCGTCGAAGGCCACGTGCGACGGATGGACCTGCTGCACCTGTCCACCGGTCACCACCCGGGGGCGCAAGCCCTCTACGCGCACTCCTACATCGGTTTCGGGCTGACCCCGGTGGTGGCCATCGACATGGAGAAGGGCAACAAGGGCGCGCTCAAGGAGATGGTCTCGGTGGTGCGGACCTTCGCGCAGTTCCGGCCCTTCCGCATCCAGCACCCCGACGGCACCCGGACCAAGATCGACAGCCTGGTCTTCGCCAACATCCCTCAGATGGCCAAGTACGCCACCCTCAGTGAGGCCGAGGACCGCCCGGCCGACGGGCGCTTCGAGGTGATCCTCTTCCCGCACACCGCCAAGTGGAAGGTGCTGCTCAAGGCCGCCCGCGCGGCCACCACCGGGCTGGGGGACCAGCCCAGTGTGGCCCGCTACGAGTTCATCGCGCTCAAGCCGATGCCCTACCAGCTCGACGGAGAGGTCCGCTCCGTGCCGGCCCGCACCACGGTGCGCGTCGAGTCCGCCCCCGGTGCCCTGAGCGTGATCGGCTGAGCAACCGGCCAACAACCCGGCACCCACCTTGCAGACCCTGGGAGCACGCTGTCGACATGCGGGGCTGACAGCGCTGGACCCCAGGTCCTGGCCCGTGTGGGGGTGCCTGAGGCGCTCGAGGTGCAGGACCGATCACATATGGACCGGCCCGTGCCCGCGGACTTCGATCCGGGTCTGGCCACGGCCGAGCTCGGGCCGCTGGGAGTGCAGCAGGTGCGCCTGGCGGGATTCAGCGCGTCGGCCACCAACGACGGCGCCGGTCTGGTCCGGATCGGCCACCTGACCCACGGACGGCTCGCCGTCCACTCCGACCGCCAGTCCGTGCAGGGCAGTGCGGCCTTCCTGTTCCCCGCCGGCCCCTACGCCGGGACCTGGAAGGACCTGGGGACCGAACGCTCGGAGGGCGCGCATCCGGTGGCCGTGCGCAGTCGTTCATCGATGCCCACCTGACCGAGCCCGTCACGCTCGCCCAGATCGACGCGGCCGCCCGGGTGAGTCCCCGCAGGCTGCAACAGCTCTTCCGCCGGCACCTGGGCACCACCCCGTTGCGCTACCTGCAGACGACCCGGCTGGATGCCGCCCGCCAGGACCTGCTCCGCGGCGATCCCGCCACCGGGGTCACGGTCGCCTCCGTCGCCGCCCGACGGAGTTCCTCCCATCCCGGACGCTTTGCCGTCCAGTACCGCCGGACCTACGGGGAGCCCTCGCCAGCACACTGCACCGCCGAAGCCGACGCGCCACAGCTGAGGGTCAGGAGCCGGACACCCACCGGCCGTCTGCCGCTCCCGGAGCACCCACGCGCTCTCCCCCGATGAGCACCCACCCCTGCCACGCCCGGAGATCCTGTCGAGACCATGCGGACACACTGGCCGGTTCCGCGGACACAGAGAGTGCTTCGGTTCCACCGGCGCTCATGGTCCGGAAGGCTGGGGGCGTCGGGCCGTGCTGTCCAACTCGGTGTCCGAGAACCGCGGTCAGTGCCTCCGGAGGAGGCTCCTCCGGCCCCCGTCACCGACTCCCCGTGACACCACGAAAAAGGAATGGGACCGGGCCTGGGGTGAAGAAGGCCCGTGATGAACGCCCAGCACGATGTGGAACACCTTCAGCGGCAGACCACCGCGAATCCTCTGCCCCCAGCCGAGGAACGCTTCCTCCGCCCCCCCCCCCCCCCGGGCCCCCCCCGCGCCCCCCCCCCCGCCGGACAGCCTCCCCCCCACCGCGAACCCCGCCGCC
>JAPSHS010000083.1 GCA_031179495.1 Kocuria sp.
CTCGGGGCGGTCACCATCGTGATCGGCGCGGTCCTGCTCGTGCTCTCCCGCTGGATCCGCCGCATGATGCGCGGCGTGCTCTGAGCCCCGGTGCCGTCCTCGGGGTCCCGGAGGACGGCACCGTTCGGCCGCGCGCGATCCGCGCGACCACGTCGGTCCCGAAGGGATCCGTGGTGCGCGCCCGGACCGTCTGCACCTCCGCGCGGACGCCCTCGACGGGACCGTTGCCGGCCGCCAGGAAGCCGGTGGCCTCCCGTCATCCCCTGGGACGGCCCCTCCCTGTGGCATAAGCTGTGGCCGAGATCACCGTCCGCCGGGGTCCGCCGCCCGACACGACCGATTCGAGGCATCCGATGGCCCAGCCCGCCGAGTCCGGGACCCGGTCCCGTCAGCAGCCCGAGCTCAAGCGCGTGATGGGCCCCGGGCTGCTGCTGCTGTTCATCGTGGGCGACATCCTCGGCACGGGCGTGTACGCCCTGACCGGCAACATCGCGGGGGAGATCGGCGGCGCCGCGTGGGCCCCGATCCTCGTGGCGTTCGTGGTGGCGACCATCACCGCGTTCTCCTACCTGGAGCTGGTGACCAAGTACCCCGGCGCCTCGGGGGCCGCGCTGTACACGCACAAGGCCTTCGGCATCCACTTCGTCACGTTCCTCGTGACCTTCGCCGTGCTCAGCTCCGGTCTGACCTCCGCCTCGACCGCGGCCTCAGCCGTGGCCTCCAACTTCGCGCGGGGCTTCGGCCTGGACGTCGGCACCACCGGCATCACGGTCATCGCCGTCGTCTTCATCGCCGTGCTGGCCGCGATCAACATCCGCGGCGTCACCGAAGGCCTGGCCTTCAACGTGATCCTCACGTCCATCGAGCTGACCGGCCTGCTCATCGTGATCCTCGTGGGCTTCTGGGCGTCCTTCCAGGGCAAGGCCGACTTCAGCCAGACGATGGTCTTCGAGACGTCGGAGGACAAGGGCGTGTTCCTCGCCCTGACCGCGGTGACCTCGCTGGCCTTCTTCTCCTTCGTGGGCTTCGAGGACTCCGTGAACATGGTCGAGGAGACCAAGAACCCCAGCAGGGACTTCCCGCGCGTGATGCTCTTCGGCCTGGGGCTCACGGGCGTCGTCTACATCCTCGTCTCGCTCTTCACCGTGGCGGTGGTCCCCATCGGCGTTCTCGGCGAGTCCACCACCCCACTGCTGGACATGGTCAAGACGGGCGCCCCCAACATCCCGATCGACACGATCTATCCCTTCTTGACGATCTTCGCCGTGGCCAACACCGCCCTGATCAACATGCTCATGGCGTCCCGACTGCTGTACGGCATGGCCCGGCAGGGCGTGCTGCCCAGCTTCCTGGGTCACGTGCTGCAGGGCCGGCGCACCCCCTGGTCCGCGATCGTCTTCACGACTCTCCTCGCCATGGGCCTGATCGTCGTGATCAACAATGTCCTCGGCAGCGGCACCGCGAGCGCCCTCGGTGGCACCACGGCTCTCCTGCTCCTGGGCGTGTTCACCGTCGTCAACGTGGCGGCGATCATCCTGCGCAAGGACCACACCCCCACGCACGACCATTTCCACGCCCCGCGGGCCCTGCCGTACCTGGGGGCGATCACCTGCGCCTACCTGGTGGGGCCGTGGGCGCAGGACCCCATCGAGTACAAGATCGCGGTGGTCCTGCTGCTGATCGGTCTGGGCCTGTGGATCGTGAACTTCGTCTACGACCGTCTCTTCCTGGGCCGCAAGGTGCGGTTCGAGAACCCCGAGGACCTCACACGGCTGGAGGGGGAGCCCGGGGGCCGGGACCGGCACCAGGATCGCTGACCCGTACCGCCTGTTCCACGCCAATACCCGAGGAGAACCCGTGACCGTCGTCGTCGGATACATGCCCACCGCCCCCGGACATGCGGCACTGGACGCCGCGCTCGTCGAGGCCGAGCGCCGCGGCACCGACCTCGTGGTGGTCCAGCCGCGGCCGCAGCGACACCGGTCGACCGAGGTGGACGCGGACATCGACGTGGAGCAGGAGAAGCTCGTCCGCTCGGGACTGCGCTACGAGCTGCTGGAGCCGGACCACGACAGCGACCCGGCGGACGTCATCCTCGACGCCGCCCGCGAGCGCGGTGCCGATCTCATCGTGCTCGGCATCCGCCGGCGCTCCCCCGTGGGCAAGATCATCACGGCCAGCACGGCCCAGCGGGTCCTGCTCGAGAGCCCCTGCCCCGTGCTGAGCGTGAAAGCGGTCTACGACTGAGTCCTCCGTTTTGTTTCTGTTTTCGAAACAATAGGCTGGTGCCGGGCCCGGCGGCCGCCTCGCCGGTCCGAGCCCGACGCCACAGTCCGGCTCGCCCCGCCGCTCTCGAAAGGCCAGCCATGCCCTCCTCGGCCCCCGCCGGGTCCCGCCCCGCCCCCTGGGCGGACGCCCCCCGCCCGCCGCGCCGATCCCGGTGGGCCACGCTGCTGCGCGTGCTGCTCCCGGCGCTGGTCATCGTGGGGTGGCTGGCGGTCGCCGGTGTCGGCGGGCCGTACTTCGGCAGGATCTCCGAGGTCTCCACGAACGACCAGTCCAGCTTCCTGCCGGAGTCCACCGAGTCCACGCGCGTCACGGACCTGCAGGGCGGATTCCGGGACTCCGACGCGATCCCCGCGATCGTGCTCCTCGTCCGGGAGGGCGGGCTGAGCCCGGAGGACCGTGCGTGGACGGAGGAGACCGTCGCCTCCGTGCAGGACAGCGGCCTGGCGGAGGACCGGCTGTCCCCGCCCATCCCGTCGGAGGACGGCGAGGCCGTCCAGGTGGTGGTGCCGCTGCCGGACGGCGAGGTCGTCGACGACGTCGAGGCGCTCTCGGCCGCGTTCGAGCAGAGCCGGCCCGAGGGGCTGCAGGCCTACGTCACGGGCCCCGCCGGGTTCACCGCGGACCTCGTGGCCGGCTTCGCGGGCATCGACGGACTGCTGCTGGGCGTGGCGCTGGCCGTGGTCTTCGTGATCCTGCTGGTGGTCTACCGCTCCCCGGTCCTGCCCGTCCTCGTGCTGCTGACCGCGGTCTTCGCCCTGAGCGCCGCGATCCTGCTCGTCTACTGGCTGGCGGCCAACGAGCTGGTGACGATCAGCGGGCAGGTCCAGGGCATCCTGTTCATCCTCGTGGTCGGCGCGGCCACCGACTACTCCCTGCTGTACACGGCCCGGTACCGGGACGCCCTGCTGCACCACCGCGGCCGGGCCGGGGCGACCCGGGCGGCGCTCAAGGGCTCCGCCGAGCCGATCGCCGCCTCGGGCGCCACGGTCATCGCGGGCCTGCTGTGCCTGCTCCTGTCCGACCTCGCGTCGAACAAGGCGCTCGGCCCGGTGGCCTCCGTCGGCATCGTCATGTCGGTGCTCGCGGCCCTGACCTTCCTGCCCGCGGTCCTCTTCGCGACCGGCCGCGGCGCCTTCTGGCCGTTCCGCCCGCGCTTCGACGCCTCGGGCGCTGAGCGGGTGCGGGTGGTGGTCCAGGGGGCGGGTCACCGCCCGACGGTCGAGGGCCGGGGCGTGTGGGCCTCCGTGGCCCGGTTCGTGGCCCGCGCACCGCGTGCCGTCTGGGCGGTGACCACGGTGGTGCTCCTGGTGCTGGCCGGGTTCAGCACGCAGTTCCAGGCCTCGGGGGTCGAGCAGAGCGAGCTCGTGCTCGGGGAGTCCCAGGCCCGGAACGGCCAGGAGGCCCTGGCGGAGCACTTCCCCGGCGGCTCCGGCAGCCCGGCGGTCGTCCTGGTCCCCACCGGGTCCCTGGACGCCGCGGTCGCGGTGGCCGAGGACACGGAGGGGGTCGCCGACGTCGCCGCCGTCGCCGACGGCTCGCCCTCCGGCACCCTGCCCCTGGACGGGGACACAGCCCCGCCCGCCGGGCCGTTCGCCGGCGTGGAGCCGACCGAGGCCCAGGGCTACTACCAGCTCCGGGTCACCCTGGCCGACGCCGCCGACTCGCCCGAGGCCGAGCGGACGGTCCGTGTGCTCCGGGCGGACCTGTCCGCGGTCGACGAGGGGATCCTCGTGGGCGGGGCCACCGCGACCACCATCGACACCGACGAGACCTCGATCGCCGACCGCACGCTCATCATCCCGGTGATCCTCGTGGTGATCACCCTGATCCTGATGCTGCTGCTGCGCTCGGTCCTCGCCCCGGTGCTGCTGGTCCTCACGACCGTGGTCTCGTTCTTCACCGCCCTGGGCGTCTCCGCCCTGGTGTTCGAGCACGTCCTGGACCTGCCCGGCGCCGACCCGTCGGTGCCGCTGTTCGGGTTCGTCTTCCTCGTGGCCCTGGGCATCGACTACAACATCTTCCTGATGTCCCGGGTCCGGGAGGAGTCCCTGGTCCACGGCACGCGAGCCGGCATCCTGCGGGGGCTGACCCTCACGGGCGGGGTGATCACCTCCGCCGGCATCGTGCTCGCGGCCACGTTCGCGGCCCTGGCCGTCATCCCGATCATGTTCCTGGTGCAGCTGGCGTTCATCGTGGCGTTCGGCGTGCTGCTGGACGCGCTGGTCGTCCGGTCGCTGCTGGTGCCCGCGCTGACCTACGACATCGGCCGGGCGATCTGGTGGCCCGGCCACCGGCGGATCGGGCCCTGACGCCGGGCGGTCGCCCGGACGGGTCTCAGGCGGCGTGGTGACCGGACCGGCGGGCGACGACGGGGATCCGGTTGGTGACGGGATGCGCCTCGTCGTCGTGCGCGTGCTCCACCGCGGGCACCTGCTCGGCGACGTCCCACCCCGCGCCGTCCTGCTGCCAGCCGAAGCCGTAGGCGAGGGCGGGGACCAGGAGGTTGGCGAGGCCGCAGCCCACGGCGAGCCCGGCCCACACGACGGGGAACGAGGCGAGGACGTCGAGGGGATAGTGCACGCCGAGGTAGAGGCGGGACAGCCCGACGAGCGCGCTCACCCCCAGACCCACGGCGAGGACCGCCGGAGCGCGCCCCGACCGGCGCACCGCGAGGCAGAGGGCCGCCGTGATGGCCAGGGCGGCGCCCGTGTGCCCGGAGGGGAAGGACGTGATGCCGTCCACCAGGACGAGGGGCTCGGTGTAGGCCGTGGCGTCCGGCCCGGTCCGGGCGACGGCCATCTGGACCACGGCGACCGCGGCCCAGCCGCAGAGGGCGGTGACGGCGAAGCCCGCTGCGTCCCAGGCCCGGCGACGGCCGAGGGCCAGCCAGGCGGTGAGGGCGGCGATGACCACCAGGGCCCCGGGACCGGAGAAGACGTGGTGCAGGGTCAGCGCCGCCGCGTCGAGCACGCCGGAGCGTGCGGCGTCGAGCTGTTGCAGGACCTCGATCTCCTGGGCCGCCACTCCGGGGGAGTACACCAGGAGCCGTCCGACGGTCGCCGTGGCGAGCACGACGATGAAGGGGACGATCACCCACTGGTGCAGCTGGGGGAGGGACCAGGTGGAGCGGGCCGGCTGGGGGGAAGAGTGCTGCGCCGGAAAAGCCATGGTCCCCACCATGGCACACGTCACGTGCGCATACGGGACGCACGCGCCTGTGACAAGGGTGTTCGCACGGAATTCGTGGAATCCGGCCAAAAAATGACTATTCATGAAGTTGATGCGAGTTCCGCCGTCGGCCGGTGTCCGTGTGCTCCACTGCTTGCCCGCGACGCACTGGACGGACATAATCACCCAAAATGGAATGTTTTCCAGTTCCAAGTTCTGTTTCACGTGGAACGATTCCGTGAGTTTTTGTCTGTCAACCTCTGCGGTGTGCGGGAGCCCGGCCGTGCTCTGCCGGGACCGGCTCCGGCTCTCCGGCACCATGTCCCCGGAAGTCCTCCTCACGAGGAACAGCGACGTGGCGGATGCGCCGCACTAGACTGATCGGCCAACCAGGCACCGTGCCGCCCGACCGACGATGGAGCACCCGTGTTCAAGAAGAGCCCGTCCCGCAGCACCCGACCGACCACGTCCCACGCCGAGGCCGCACAGCACGTGGCGGACGGTGGAGTCGCGATCTACTGGCGCCCCGGCTGCCCGTTCTGCAGCATGCTCGAGCGGGGCCTGGGGGCGGACGCGGACCGCGCGACGTGGACCAACATCTGGGAGGACCCCGACGCCCAGGCGTTCGTCGAGTCCCTCAACGACGGCAACGCCACCGTGCCCACCGTGGTCACCCGCGACGAGCACTTCGTGGCGGCCTCCACCGAGCGGGTGGCCCTCACCAAGGCACTGATCGGGAAGGCCGACACCTCCGGCTGAGCGCCGGCACCGCCGCCGGCCACCGGACCGACGGGGCCCGGCCCGGGGTGTGCGGGGTTCCGTCCTGTCTTCGACCTGTGAAGAATGACTAGAATCGGACTCCCGAACGTGTTCACCGGTGAAAGAGGACGGCGATGTCCCGGTCCGCCGAGCCCCGCGCCAAGCCCGGCTCCCAGACGTCACTGCGCAACGCCAACCAGCGCCGCGTGCTCGACACCGTCCGCCGCGACGGCCACCTGACCCAGGCCCAGATCTCCCGGCGCACCGCCCTGGCGCCGTC
>JAPSHS010000084.1 GCA_031179495.1 Kocuria sp.
GGCCGCACGGCGTCGCGCAGCTTCGCCGCGTTCTCCTCGGACAGATCGATCTCGTACTGCGTCCCGTCCAGCCCGAACCGGACGGTCTCCTCGGCGGGTCCGCCGTCGAGGTCGTCCTCGAGAATGATCTTCACGGTCTGTGCCATGGTTGGAACTCTCCTCCGCCTTCCGGCGCTCGTCATTCCCGGCACGCGCCGGTCGGGCGCGTGCCGGGGTGGTGCTGATTTCCCCGTGCCGGCACGGAACACACGGATCAGGAATTCCGGCCGGCCCCGGGAACTCCTCATCCCGGTGTCGTCGACTTTATCCTACAATTCCGCAGGACAATTCGTCAGCAGGGAATCGTCGGAATAGGTGAGGAGAATCCGCGGAGAAGTCCGGAGGAAGAATCCCCGCACCAATTCGAATTCATCGGAAAATCCGCACACACCGAGGACGGGAACCTCGCGTCAGCGCTTCGGGCCGCGCCCGCGGCGAGGACGGTGTCCGAACGGGACGTCCTCGCCGTCGCGCTGCCTGAGCTGTTCGTACCAGCGCTCCGCGTCGCCCTGGGAGCGGGCCTCCATCGCGCGCTCCGTGCGGTCGCCGCGGAAGATCGAGCGGAGGACCAGCCAGAAGATGATGCCCAGGCAGATGGAGGGGAGCAGGACGGCGATGTATTCCATGGGGCGATTCTCCCGGGGTGGTCTGGACGGAGGCTGAGGACCCGTGGACGGGGCTCAGTCCTGTTCCGGCTTCATGAGGGGGAAGAGGATGGTCTCCCGGATCCCGAGGTCGGTGAAGAGCATGATGAGCCGGTCCAGGCCCAGGCCGAGCCCGCCCATGGGCGGGGCGCCGTGCTCGAGGGCCCGCAGGAAGTCCTCGTCCAGGCGCATGGCCTCGTCGTCGCCGGCGGCCGCACGGTGCGACTGCTCGGTGAGCCGCTCCCGCTGGACCACCGGGTCGATCAGCTCGGAGAAGGCGGTGCCGCGCTCCATGCCGCCGATGACGAGGTCCCACGCCTCGATCAGCCCGCGCTCGGAGCGGTGCTGGCGGGCCAGGGGCTGGGCCGACGGCGGGTAGTCGCACACGAAGGTCGGCTGGATCAGCGTGGGCTCGACGATCTCGCCGAAGAGCTCGAGCACGTGCTTCTCCGCGTCCCAGGCCGGGTCCACGGGGACCTCGCACTCCTCGGCGATCCTGCGGAGGGCCTCCACGGGCGTCTCCGGGGTGATCTGCTGCCCCACGGCCTCGGACAGCGCCGGGTACACGGACAGCCAGCGCCACTCCCCGCGCAGGTCGATCGTGCCCTTGTCCGTCTCGATCGTGTCCACGCCCAGGGCGTCGGCGCACGCGAGGACGATCTGCCGGATCCGCTCGGCCATCGTGAACTGGTCGGCGTAGGCCTCGTAGGCCTCCAGCGTGGTGAACTCGGGGCTGTGGGAGGAGTCGACGCCCTCGTTGCGGAACACCCGGCCGATCTCGAAGACCCGCTCGATCCCGCCGACCACGGCGCGCTTGAGGTAGAGCTCCGTGGCGATGCGCAGGGTCATGTCCTGGTCGAAGGCGTTGAGGTGGGTCTCGAACGGCCGGGCGCTCGCCCCGCCGTGCACCAGCTGCAGGATGGGCGTCTCGATCTCCACGTAGCCCTGCTCGACCAGGACGTTGCGCACCGTCTGGATGATCCGCGCCCGCTTCACCACGACGTCGCGGGCCTCGGGCCGGACGATGAGGTCGAGGTAGCGCCGGCGCACCCGGGTCTCGTCGCTGAGCTCGTTGTGCAGCGTGGGCAGGGGGCGCAGGGCCTTCGAGGCCATGGCCCACGCGTCGGCCATCACGGAGAGCTCGCCGCGGCGGGAGGCGATCACCTCGCCGTGGACGGCCACGAAGTCGCCGAGGTCCACGAGCTGCTTCCACTCGCCGAGGGACTCCTCCCCCACCTGCGCGAGCGAGAGCATCACCTGCAGGCGGGTGCCGTCCCCCTCCTGGAGGGTCGCGAAGCAGAGCTTGCCGGTGTTGCGCACGAACACCACGCGCCCGGCCACGCCCACGGACTGCCCGGTCTCCGCGCCGGGCTCCAGGTGGCCGTGGGCCTCCCGGACCTCGGCGAGGGTGTGCGTGCGCTCCACGCCCACGGGATAGGCCTCCCGGCCCGACTCGAGCAGCCGGGCGCGCTTGGCGAGCCGGAACTGCATCTGGTCGGAGAGCTCGGCCTGCTCGGCAGCCTGGTCCTGGGCGGTCGGGGTGGTGTTCTGCGCGTTGGTCACAGTTGTCCAGGATATCGCGGGGGGTCAAATCCTCCCCGGGCCCGGTTGCGGCCCGGGCGTCACAGGGCCAGGTTGTCGATCAGCCGCGTGCCGCCCACGTGCGCCGCCACGAGGGCGAGTGCTCCCGGGCCGGGGGCCGCGGGGGCCAGCGTGCGGGGGTCGACGACGACGAGGTAGTCGAGCCTGACCTGGTCCGCGGCGTCGATCCGGGCGCGGGCGGCCTCGAGGTCCAGCTCCCCGGCGGCGAGGGCCCGCAGGGTGCCGGGGAGCACGAGCGCGGCGCGCCGCTGGCCGGCGTCGAGGTAGCGGTTGCGCGAGGACAGCGCGAGCCCGTCGGCGTCGCGCACGATGGGCACGGGCCGGACGATGACCGGCAGGTCGAAGTCGGCGACCATCCGGCGCACCAGCAGCAGCTGCTGCGCGTCCTTCTCCCCGAAGTACGCCCGGAAGGGCCCCGGCACGGGCGGGGCGGCGATGTTGAGGAGCTTGTTGACCACCGTCAGGGCGCCGTCGAAGTGGCCCGGGCGGCTCGCGCCGTCGAGCACGGTCCCCAGCCGGCCCGAGGTGACGCGCACGAGCGGCTCGCCGTCGGGGTACATCTGCTCCACGGTGGGGGCGAACACGAGGTCGGCCCCGAACCGGGCGAGCAGCTCGAGGTCGGCCTCCGGGGTGCGCGGATAGCGCTCGTAGTCCTCGTCCGGGCCGAACTGGAGCGGGTTGACGAACACCGAGACCGCGACGAGCGCGTTCTCCTCCCGCGCGAGCCGCACCAGGTGGCCGTGGCCCTCGTGCAGCGCCCCCATCGTGGGCACGAGGCCCAGCGACGCCTCGCCCGGCAGCGCGGCGAGGCGCTCGCCGAGGGCGGCGCGGAACTCCCCGATCCCCCGGCAGACGCGGGGGGTGGAGGTGGTGGTCACGGGGTGTCCTTCCCGTCGGTGAGGTCGAGGGCCGCGAGCACGGCCTCGTAGCGGGGGCGGTCGAGCAGACCGCGGTCCAGGGCGCGGCGGGCGGTGACGCGGGCGAGGTCCAGGTAGGCCAGCAGGACGTCGTCGCCCTGGTGGCCGTGGGCGTACTCGTCGAGGGCGCCGCGGTGGGCGGCCACGGTGCCGGTGTCCCCGCGGGCGACGGGCCCGGTCAGCGCCGACTCCCCCGAGGCCAGGGCGTTGTCCAGGGCGGCGCGCAGCAGAGGGCCGAGCATCCGGTCCGGGTGCTCCACGCCGATATCCCGCAGCACCTGCACCGACTGCCCGGTGAGCGTCATCAGGTGGTTGGCGCCGTGGGCCAGGGCCGCGTGGTAGAGCGGCCGGTCGGCCTCGGCGACCACGACCGGCTCGGCGCCCATCTCGACCACGAGGGCCTGGGCGATGGGCAGTACCGGGGCCGGTGCGGTGATCCCGAACGAACAGTCGCTCAACCGGGCGAGGTCGAGGCTCATGCCCGTGAAGGTCATCGCGGGGTGGACCGCCAGCGGGATGGTCCCGAGCCGGCGCGCGGGGTCGAGGACCCCGGTGCCCCAGCGGCCGGCGGTGTGCACCACGAGCTGGCCCGGCTGCCACAGCCGCGCGTCGGCGAGACCCTGCACGAGCCCGGGCAGCTCGTCGTCGGGCACGGCGAGGAGCACGAGCTCGGCGCGCTCCAGGACGGCGGGGACGTCCAGGACGGGCACGTCCGGCAGGAGGGCCTCGGCCCGGTCCCGGCTGGCCTCGGAGACCGCGTTGACCCCCACCACGGCGTGCCCGGCCGCGCGCAGGGCCGCCCCGAGGACGGCGCCCACCTTTCCGGCGCTGACGATGCCCACCCCGAGGCGTCCGGGGCGGTCCGAGGGGTGGGTCATGCTCTCTCCTGCAGGGGGACTCGGGGGTGGCGCGGGCCGTCGGCCAGTCTACGGGCGCCGGCGGCGTGGGCCGTCTGGGCCGCCGCCAGCGCCCGGGCGTCCCCGGCGTCGAGGTGCGCGACGGCGACGGTCACCGGCCCGGGGGTCGAGTGCAGCTCCACGTCGGCGAGCCCCAGGGCGCGTTCGAGGGGTCCCTGGGACACGGCGACGGACTGGGTCTTCTCGTGGGGCAGCACGTCGGTGCGCCGGCTCAGCCGTCCCGACCGGACGGCCAGGACGTCCTCCGTCGCGGCGAAGCCGGTGCGCCGGTGCACCAGGGGGTCCAGCCACCGGGCCCGGCGCGGGGAGGTGGTGTAGCGGCCCTGTCCGCCGAGACCGTGCAGGCCCTCCCCGAGCAGCGCCGGGAGGTCCCCGTCCCGGGCCCCGGGCAGGGCGAGGTGCAGGACCGTGCGGACCTCGGGCAGGGTGCCCACGGGCAGCAGGGTGGAGCGCATGGCATCGCCCTCCCCGGCCGCGGGGCCGTAGCCGGCCACGTTGGCCCGGACCCGGTACCAGCCGAAGGGACGCCACAGCAGCGGCTGGTCCACCCCGACCGCCTGGATCCGCCCGGCGGGGACCGTCTGGGAGCGGACGCTGAACAGCCCGTAGCGCACGCGCATGCCCTCGGGGACGCGCAGCAGCCGGAAGTGGTAGCCCTGCTCGAAGCGGCGGTAGGCCACGGCGCCGAAGCTGACCAGCCCGGGCAGCCAGGCCGCGAGCACGGCCGGCCCGGCGACGGGGTCGAGCACGAGCGCGACCGGCGCGGCGACGAGGAGCACGGCCAGGACGACGGCGGAGCCGGAGGCGAGCACGGAGCCGAGCAGCCGCGGCACGGGCACCGTCAGCACCGGGTGCTCCTCGTCTCCGGTCGCCGCCCACGGCGCGGGGCGTCGCGCCGCCGCTCCCGGCGGGCCGGGAGCGGCCAGCCCGAGCCGGCCCAGCAGCTCGCCGCGCAGCGCGCGGGCCTGGGGGTGGGTGAGGTAGGACAGGGACACCGCGGACTGCCCGGCGTCGGCCACCTCGAACTTGAGCTCGGCCAGGCCCAGCAGGCGGGGCAGGAAGGGACGGTGGATGTCGATGGCCTGCACCCGGTCCAGACGGGCCTGGCGCTCCTGGCGGAAGAGCACCCCGGAGCGGATCCGCACGTGCTCGGGCGTCACCTGGTAGCGGGTGAACCACCACGCGACGAGCACGACCGCGGCGGCCACCAGGAGCACGAGGACCACGATCCCGGCCAGGGCCCACCAGAACAGGGGGCTCACCTGGCCCGGGTCGAGCTCCTGCGCCGGGGAGTCCCCGCCGCCGAGGTAGGCGCGCAGGAGGTCGTCGAGCACGATGTTGACGAAGCCGCCCACGAGCACGACGATCGCCAGCCACCCCTTGACCACCGGGGTCAGCGGGTGGACGCGGTGCCACTGCGGTGCCGGGTCGGGGACCGGGGCGGGCACAGCGCTCACAGGCCCGCCAGGAGGGCCTGGCCGCGGGCGGTGAGCCGCTCGCGCAGCCGGGACGCCTCGGCGTGCTCCACGCCGGGGATCTCGGCGTGGCTGCCGACGGCCGCGGTGTGCAGCTTCACGGTGGCCAGGCCGAAGGTGCGCTGCAGCGGCGAGACCGACACGTCCACGTACTGCATCCGCCCGTAGGGGATGACGAGGACCCGCTGGTAGAGCAGGCCCCGGCGCACGAGCAGGTCCTCCCCGCGCTCGGCGTAGCCGATGGCCCGCACCCGCCGCGGGGCCAGCAGGAGGGAGACCACGCCGACGACGAGGACCGCCGCCGGCGGGAGCAGCAGCCACCGCAGGGGCGCGCCGCCCCAGACGCCCGTGCCGGCCAGCACCGCGGGCCAGCCCACGACGGCCAGCCAGAAGAGGGTGCCGAACAGCGTGGAGAGCATCACGACCGAGACGTGGCGGGGGGACACCCGGGTCCAGACGATCCCCTCCGGGTCGATCGCCCGGTTGCTCAGCGGGGTCCGGTCACCGGGCGTCCCGGCCGCGGGGCCGGGCACGGGGTCGTTCGCGGATCTCTCGGGCATAACCACCTTCTCCCTCGGGGAGCTCCTTCTCCCGTCCCCTACGGTACTCGGCGTCCTCCCCGGCGTCGGGGTCGTCCGGCGGGAGCTTGCAGAAGCCCTCCACGATCCAGCCCACGACGACGAGGACGAGCCCCGCCGCGGCGTGGGCCAGGCACGCCCACAGCGGCCCCTGCTCCGAGCGCACGGACAGCAGGGCCAGCTGCTCGACGGCGATGGCGGCGTGCCAGCCCGCCAGCACGGCCCCCGCCCAGGCCCCCGCCTGGGCGCCGGCGGCGGTGCGGGCCGCCACCAGCGGGTCGAAGCGCTGCGGGTGCGC
>JAPSHS010000085.1 GCA_031179495.1 Kocuria sp.
CCAAGGTCATCGGCGGCTACGACTTCGTCTCCGCGGTCAACCTCAGCAACGACGGCACGGGCCGCGACGCCGATCCGCGCGACCCGGGCACCTACTCCTCCTACGGGCAGTGCTACGCCGGGTCCGCGGCCTCGAACTCCATCTGGCACGGCACCCACGTGGCCGGCTCCGCGGCCGCCAAGCGCGACAACTACGGCACCGTGGGCGTGGCCCCCGACGCCACGCTCCTCAACGCCCGCGCCCTCGGGGCGTGCGGCTACGGCTACGTCTCCGACATGGCCGACGCGGTCCGCTGGCTGGCCGGCGCCCCCGTGGCCGGCGTCCCCGCGGCGCCGAAGCGCGCCGACGTGATCAACATGTCCCTGGCCCTGGGCGGGTCCTGCCCGGTGACGCTGCAGAACGCCATCAACACCGCCTGGTCCCGGAACATCCCCGTGGCCGTGGCCGCCGGCAACTCGAACCAGCCGGCCATCGACTACGCACCGGGCAACTGCTACAACGTCATCACCGTCGGCGCCATCGGCTCCGACCGCGTGCGGGCCCCCTACTCCAACCACGGCTGGGTCGTGGACATCTACGCACCCGGACACCACATCCTCTCCTCCGGCAACACCGGGACCAGGGGTCCCGTGGCGCCCAACACCCGCTTCGACTACGGCACCTCGATGGCCACCCCGCACGTCGCCGGGACCCTCGCGCTGCTGAAGCAGAAGAACCCCACGCTGACCGCCGACCAGTACAAGCAGGCGATCCTGGACTCCGGGGACACCTGGACGACGCTCCCCGGCGGCAAGACGCTCAACACCCACGACGCGCTCTACATCACCAAGGCGGCGACCGCGAGCCCCGCCACGCCGAGCTACACCACCAAGGGCGCCATCGGATCCCTCCACACCCGGCTCAAGAGCCAGACCGGGGCCCCCACCTCGCACGAGAAGCCCATCGCGGGCGGCGTCTACCAGACCTTCGCCAGGGGGACCATCTACTGGTCCTCGGCCACCGGGGCCTACTGGGTGCACGGAGGCGTGCAGACCGCCTACCAGCGCAACGGCACCGCCAACGGCGTGCTGCGCTTCCCCCGCTCGGACGAGAGGCCCAACGGCATCGGGGGCTCCTACCAGCTCTTCCAGAACGGCTCGATCATCTATGGCCCGAAGACCGGGGCGTACGTGCTCCGGGGCGCGGTGAAGAGCGCCTACGAGCGCAAGGGCTTCGAGCGGGGCTCCTTGGGCTACCCCACCTCGGACGAGACCCCCGACGGCGCCGGCGGGGTTCAGCAGAGCTTCCAGAAGGGCCGGATCGTCTGGACCGCCGCCAGCGATGCGCACGCCCTGCAGGGTGCGATCGCCGGTCGTCACGCCCACTCCGGCGGCACGTCGGGTGCCCTGGGCTACCCCACCTCGGACGAGACCCCCATCAGCACCGGCGGGGTCTACCAGGTGTTCCAGAAGGGCCGGATCTACTGGAGCCCGACCACCCAGGCCCAGCAGATCACGGGCGCCATCGGCAACACCTACCTCGCGCTGGGGGGCACGACCAGCCGGCTGGGCTTCCCCCTGACGGGGGAGACCGTCCGCACCGACCGTTCCGTGGTGCAGCACTTCCAGGGCGGCTCGATCACCTGGAGCCCCGGGGGGGCGATCCGGATCGACTACCGCTGATCCGCGTTCCCGCACGGCACCACCGCGGCCCCGCCCCGTCCCACGGAGCGGGGCCGCGGCACGTCCGCACCACGACCACGCCCGGCCGGTGCCACGACAGGACCCCGCGGCGTGCCGGCGCCGTCGAGGATCGGCCCACGTCGACGACCACGGGCGTGGCGATCACCCGTGCCTCCGACGTCCTGGAGCCGCTGCCGGCGCCCGGCGAGAACGACCGCCGCGACCGGCCTGGCCGCCGCGGCCTTCGACGAACTGCCCACCCTCTCCTGCGCCGGGCCCCCACGGCAGCTCGGCGCCGTGGCCGGCACGAGGTGAGCCGCCGGACGCAGCACCCCGGGCAGGGCCCTGCCCGGGCGGCACCGGCGCCTCATGTGTCCGGCTTCCGCACGATGCCGCGCACCATGAGTGCCCCCAGTCAGACTCGAACTGACACTGAGCGGATTTTAAGTCCGCTGCCTCTGCCGATTGGGCTATGGGGGCTCCGTGCCGGAACGCCGCGGACGCCGCCTCCCCCAACCTGCTCCGGATGCTCCCGGAGCCGAGGAGAACGGCACCTGCACGACGACCGGGTCGCGCTCGACGACGCTCGCGCCGACGACCTGCCGGGCAACACCGGCAGCGTCCCCATGATAGATCCCCGGCCGCCGGTCTCCGTCCAGCGCCCGTCCCGGCGACCGCGTGCCGTCGCACCGGGTCCGGTCCGCCCGACGGACCGGGGCACCGGTGCCGCGGGACAGGGACGCGGTGGCTGCGCGCCTTCGGGGACCGAGCGGTCCCGGCCGGCGACCCGGTTCCCGTGCGACCCGGCTTCCGCGCTCCGGGGCCCTCACCGCCCTACCCTGGACCACGAGACGCCGGAGGAGATCTGCTGCTCCCCGCGCTGACCGCCGCGCTCCCCACCGCCGCAGCGCTGCTCCCGGGGACCGCCGTCGTCGTGCCGGGTGTGGCGGTCGTCTCCGGTGCTCCTCGGCCCGGTGCGGGCCCGCAGCCCGCCGTCACCCCGATGACCGGAGATTCCCATGGGCTCTGACCCGCTGATCGGCGCCGTGCCGTTCATCGTCCCGGCCGTGCTCGCCGCGGCCCTGCTCGCCCTGGGCGTGACCGCGATGCCGGTGCTGCGCGGGCACCAGGTCACCTCCGCCCGGGTCCACGCCGCCCGCTGGGCCTCCGCCGGCGTCCTCGTCGCCGCCGTGCCCGTCGTGGTCACGGAGTCGGCCGCGGGCCTGCACGGATTCATCCTGCTGGCGGGCATCGTCATGGTGGCGGCGGGCACGCTGCTGCGCACGCGCAGGCCGTCCTCCTGAGAGGCCCGCCGGGCACGACGGCGGGACCGTTGCCTGCGCTCGGCCGCACCGGCGCCGTGGGCGCCCGGAGTTCGCGACGGTACCCGCCGGCCGTGCTGCGGACCGCCGGTGAGCGCGACGACGCCACGGCACCGGCCCGGCCGGATCGGGTATTCTGCAGCCGTGGTCCAGCAGCCGGCCGCGCTGCCGTCGTGCACGCAGGAGGCTGCCGCCGTGAACCACCCGTTCCTCGCTCTCACCGTCCGGACCGCTCCGTCCGGCCGCCCCCGGGGGCCCCGCCCCGGGAGCTCCGCCAGGATCCGCCGGACGGCGGCCGGATGAGCGATGCCCTGGCCGTGCCGGCCGGTCCCGGGCCGAGCACCTACCTGACACCCGGGACCTCGTTCCCGGGTGACCTGACCGAGCTGGCCATGACGGAGCTGCACCTGCTGCACAGCAGGGTCGCCCGTCAGCTCGAGCGGGAGTACCTCACCACCCCGACCGGGGCCCACCCGCTCACCCTGGAGCGCTACCGCGAGCTCACCGTGGAGCTCGACGCCCGCGAGATCGGTGCCACCCGGCCCGCGGCGACCCGGTGACGGGGTCGCCGGACCGCGGGACGTGCTGCGTCCCGGTCCGCTGACCACCGTCCGTCCCCTGCCCCATCCGGGTCCGCCACGCGCACGGCGGCCCGGGCCGCCTCACCGCCATGTCGATCGCAAATCATGGGCGGACCTGGTCAGCCCGGCGGCCGTCGCCTAGCCTGGATCCGGGTTGAGCAACCAGCCCGGACACTTCTGGTCGAAGGGCTGCGCTCATGAACTCCTCCCCCTCCCTCCGCCGTCGTCCGGTGTCGGCGCCCGCCCCGTCCGGCACGCTGCTGACCCCGGACGAGCCGTTCCCACTGGTTCTGGCGGAGCTGGGGCTCGCCGAGCTGCAGGTGCTGCACAGCCGCGTCACCCGCCAGCTCGATCTGGAGTACCTCACCCGCCCGGAGGGTCCGCACCCGGTGACCCTGGACCGGTGCCAGGAGCTGGTCGAGGAGCTCGACACCCGGCAGGTCTTCCTCGAGCCGGCCGAGGAGGGCTCCCCCGGCTCCCTGACGGCACCCGAGGACGTTCCCGCGCCCGCGCGGCAGAGGTCCGCCGATGCGCAGCCGGAGGCCGCCGACGAGGTCGGCACCCGGATCCACGACCTGTCCGAGGTGCAGCCCGGGGACGTGATCGCGCTGTGGCGCGACGGGCTCAGGCACTGCCTGGGCACCGTGGAGGAGGTCTGCCCGGCGCTGGGCGTGGTGTGGGTGCACGAGGCGGGGGACGGATACCGGCGGATGCTCCACGCACAGGACGCCGAGCTGCGGCGCCACGCCACCCGCGACACCCGCTGACCGGGCCACGGCACTCCGGGCCGCCGGGGGCCCCTGCCGCACGCCCGCAGTCGTGCTCCCCGCTGCTCTGCCCGGACCTGTGGGTCGCTTTGCGCACAGGCCCTTGTGGCCGCGGTCACGGAGCACTTAATCTGAGAACCGGTCCAGCAGGTGGCCGGCGGAACAGCATGCGACGAAGGATGCTCCCATGGACCACAAGCTCTCCGTTCTCGTCCAGGTCGATCTCGACGGCCGCTACGTGCGGCTGCTGGTGACCGGTTGCCTGACCGAGGACAGCCAGCACGCCCTCCACCCTCTGATCCGACGTGCCCGCACACTGATACCGCCCGTGACGGTCAGCGTCGACCTGACCGCCGCCGAGCACGTCGAGGCGGTCGCGCTCGAGCAGCTGCGCCGGGTGGCCGACCACGACCCCGCCGTGGAGGGGACCGGCCCGGTGGAGTTCCTGCTCCCCGCGGGTCTGCCCTGCCACCCGGAGGCGCCCACGCGGATGACCCGCCACCTGCGGGCACCCGGCTGGCTGGCCGCCTGAGCCCGGGGTCCCGCACCGCGGGTCCCCGTCCGCCCGGCGGCGGAGCCCCGCTCAGCCGCCGGAGGATTTCGTGGCGGGGTCCTCGCCCCGGCGCATGACCGGCAGGTGCTCGAGCCGGTGTGCGACGTCCGCGAGGCGCGCACCGGTCCGGTGCAGTGCGGGCGTCGCCCGCCCCGGGGAGCGGAGGGCGGCACCGTCCACGAGGTCGCGGAGCCGGTCGAGGAGCGACAGCGGCACGGCCGCGACGACGTTGCCGGGCGGTCGCCGGGCGACCACGGGGTGGGCGCGGGTGGGCGCGGTGCGGCGCACCGCCTCCCAGGCCAGGCCGAGGGCGCGGAGCCGGGCAGGGCCCAGGGCCGCCTGCAGCCGGGGGAGCAGGACGTCCTCCTCGTCGCGCACGTCCTCCCGCAGCACCTCGGCCAGCCGGTCGAGCAGGGAGGCCCGAACAGGGTCCCCGGCGGCCGTGGCCTCGAGCCGGGTGACGAGTTCGTTGACCTCCTGGTGCTCGCGCTCGACCTCCAGCGTCAGCTCGTGCCCGTCCGGCAGGACGCGCCGCAGCACGGGCCACAGGACGGCCTCCTCGGCGAAGGCGTGGGGGAACACGAGCCGGTGGAGCCGCAGCAGCACCCGGCCCTGCTCGGCGCCACTCGCGCCCCGCAGCTGCTGCAGCAGGCGCTCGAGCTCGACGTGGTCCTTCTTCTGCCGTGTGAGCACGCTCAGCCGACCGCCGAGATCGCGGACGCTCTGCTCGGCGATGGATCCACCCATGACAACCTCCTGGTCGCTCTGTGCTCTCGTGCTTCTCACGCCGCGAGGCCGGGCGTCGCACCCGGGCCGCTGCGCCCGCCGTACGGTGCGGACAGGCGGTCGGGCTGCGCGGGCCGGTGGCCGGGGAGCGGATCGGGGAGCAGGAGCTCCACCGGGCCGTTCCCCTCCAGCATGGCGTCCTCGTCGAGGGTCCAGCGCAGCAGGTCCACCGCCGCGGCCTCGACGTGGTCGGCACCGGTCAGGTCGACCGTGACGGTCGCCGCGGGGATCAGCGTGCGGGCCCGCACGACGAGCGGGCACACGGCCTGCTGGTTGCACTCGGTCAGGCATCCGCTCACGACCAGGCGCACGGAGGCGCTCAGGTGGTCGACCTGGACGAGGACGGCGGCGTGATGGTCCATGAGCTGCACCCTTCTTCGCGTGCGGTCGTCGCGAGAACGTGTCCTGCGGTCGCGCCAGGCTAGGGAACACCCGGCACGCCCCACAAGGCGGCGTGCGTTTTCCGGCTCCGGGCCGCGCCGTCCGGCAGCCGGCTGCCGGACGGCGCGGATCCGTCGGGGACGGTCCGGGCACCGGCGGAGGCGGCTCACCCCTCGGCCGGGGGCAGGGCGGCGACCCAGGCCACTCCGGCGGCGACCTGGGCGATCCCGACGGCCCGCATCAGCCCGGGGTGCTCCACGAACACCGCGACCGCGCGGCGCACGGGGGCCGGACCGATCATCCACCGGGCGGCGTGCCGGGAGGGGAAGAGCGCGGCGAC
>JAPSHS010000086.1 GCA_031179495.1 Kocuria sp.
TGGTTCTACGCGTTCGACATCACCACCGGCTACGTCAACAACTGGTTCTCCTGGGTGCCGGGCATCGGCCCGGACTTCAACTGGTTCTCCAACACCTGGTCCGCCCTGTTCGTGATCATGGCCTCCGAGATCTGGAAGACCACGCCGTTCATCTCGCTGCTGCTGCTCTCCGGCCTGGCCCAGGTGCCGAGCGAGTACACCGAGGCCGCCCGGGTGGACGGGGCCACCTGGTGGCAGCGGATGTCCCGGGTGATCCTGCCCAACATGAAGGCCGCGATCATGGTGGCGGTCGTGTTCCGCGCCCTGGACGCCTTCCGCATCTTCGACAACATCTTCATCATGACCCAGGGCCAGTACGGCACCGAGACGCTGTCCCTGCTGGCCTACCGCACGTCCATCGGCCGACTGGAGATCGGGCTCGGCTCCGCGATCTCCGTGATCCTGTTCGTCTGCGTGCTGCTGATCGCCTTCCTCGCCATCAAGGTGTTCAAGGTCGATCTCGCCGGCGCCGGGAAGGGAAGGTAACCGCCCATGTCCACCAAGCACAAGGTCGGCTGGGCCGTCGTCTCGGTCCTGGTCCTGATCTACGCGCTGTTCCCCGTCGCCTCGATCCTCATGACCTCCTTCAAGGCGCCGGCGGACCTGTCCTCCGGGAAGTTCCTGCCCACCCAGTGGGTCGGCGAGAACTACTCGGCGCTCTTCGTGGGCTCGGCCCGCGACCTGTTCCTCCCCTCGCTGCGGAACTCGATCGGCATCTGCCTGATCGCGACGTTCATCGCGGTCGTCCTGGCCACGCTGTGCGCCTACGCGATCGCCCGCCTGGACTTCCCCGGCAAGAAGCTGATCCTGACGGTCGCCCTGGCCGTGTCCATGTTCCCCGTGGTCTCGATCGTGACCCCGCTGTTCAACCTGTGGCGCCAGATCGGCCTCTACGACACGTGGCCCGGCCTGATCATCCCCTACCTCTCGCTGACCCTGCCGATCTCCATCTGGACCCTGACGGCCTTCTTCCAGCAGATCCCGTGGGACCTCGAGCGGGCCGCCCAGGTGGACGGCGCCACGACCTGGCAGGCGTTCACGAAGGTGATCGTGCCTCTGGCCCTGCCGGGCGTGTTCACCACCGCGATCATCGCCTTCTTCATCGCCTGGAACGACTTCGTCTACGGCATCGGCCTCACCTCCACGGAGGCGGCCCGCCCGGTGCCCGCGGCGCTCGCGTTCTTCACCGGCGCCTCGCAGTTCGAGGACCCCGCGGGCGCGATCTCCGCGGCGGCCATCATCGTCACCATCCCGGTGGTGATCCTGGTGCTGCTCTTCCAGCGCCAGATCGTCTCCGGCCTGACCCAGGGCGCGGTCAAGGGCTGAGCCCGCCCGCCTCCGACGCCTTTCCCGAACCGAACGAAGGACTGAGTCCCAGATGGCATCCATCACCCTCAACCATCTCGTCAAGAAGTACGGCGACGGCTTCCCCGCGGTCAACGACGTCTCGATCGACATCGCCGACGGCGAGTTCCTCATCCTCGTGGGGCCCTCCGGCTGCGGCAAGTCGACGCTGCTCCGGATGATCGTGGGCCTCGAGGACATCACCTCGGGGGACCTGCTGATCAACGGCGAGCGCGTCAACGAGAAGGAGCCGCGCGAGCGCAACCTCTCCATGGTGTTCCAGAACTACGCCCTGTACCCGCACCTGACCGTCTACGAGAACATCGCGTTCCCGCTGCGGCTGTCCAAGGGGAAGTTCTCCGACGAGGAGATCGACCGGAAGGTGCGCCACGCCTCGTCGACGCTGGACCTCGACGAGCACCTGGAGCGCAAGCCGGCCAACCTCTCGGGCGGCCAGCGCCAGCGCGTGGCGATGGGCCGGGCGATCGTGCGGGACGCGGACGCGTTCCTGTTCGACGAGCCGCTGTCCAACCTGGACGCGAAGCTGCGCGGCCAGATGCGCACGGAGATCGCCCAGCTGCAGCGGCGGATGGGCATCACCTCGGTCTACGTGACCCACGACCAGACCGAGGCCATGACCCTCGGCGACCGCGTGGCCGTGCTCAAGAAGGGCATCCTGCAGCAGATCGCCTCGCCCCGGGAGCTCTACGAGCAGCCGGCCAACCTGTTCGTGGCGGGGTTCATCGGCTCCCCGTCGATGAACTTCCTCCCGGCGCACGTGCGGGGCGACGTGTTCGAGACCCCTCTGGGCGACTTCCCGGTGCCGCAGCAGGCCGCGGGCAAGCTGCCCGGGGACGACAGGATCGTGCTGCTGGGCCTGCGCCCGGAGCACTTCGAGGACGCCAAGTTCGTGGACGAGGCGAAGGTCTCCCGCGGCACCACCTTCGACGCCGAGTTCACCCACACGGAGTGGATGGGCAACGAGCAGTACGGCTACATCAACTACCAGCAGGACGGGAACGTCAAGGCGAAGCTCGACGAGCTGGCGCAGGACCTGGACGGGGACGAGATGCACCCGCAGATCGTCGTGTCGCTGGACGCCACCTCCCGCATCCGCGGCGGGACCCAGGGACGGATCTGGATCGACACCCGCCGGATGCACGTCTTCGACCCCGAGACCGGGCAGAACCTCACCCGGGACGCCGAGGCCGGAGCCGAGCTGACCCGTGAGGCGACCGAGGAGCGCAAGGCCGAGATCGACCGGGCCCGCCAGCAGCTGGCCGCCGCCGGCTGACCGCTCCCCCGGTCACGAGGAGCCCGCCGCCCGGTCCCGGGAGGCGGGCTCCTCGCACGCACCGGCTCAGTCCGTGCCCGGCAGGCCGAGCAGGAGCCAGAGCACGAGCGCGAGGACGGCGAGCAGCCCCGCGGAGGACGCGGCGGAGGCCGCCCCCGGGTGCTTGAGCCACCAGGGCACCAGCCGGGGCCAGCGCGCGGCGGCCTCCCGGGCCGTCGTGTGCTCCACGTGGGTGCGCGGCGCGCCCAGGGCCTCGGCCACCTCCTCGAGCGTGCGCCCGTCCCACACGCCGCCGTCCAGCGCGAGCACGCGGCGGCCCGACGGGCCGGCCGCCCACAGGTGGGGCCGGCCGGCCCGCCGCGGGCTGCCGGCCGAGCGGTGCAGCGCCCCGACCGTGACGACGTGGTCGACCCGCTCGAGCGGCGTCGCGGCGAAGCCCACGGTGCGGGAGCGCAGGACGTGGCTGTCGGTCCGCACGACGAGCGCGGGGCGCAGCCGGACCCAGCAGGCCAGGCCGGCGAGCAGCACGAGCGCCAGGAGCACGGCGGCGACCGCCGGGGCGGGCCGCCGCGACCAGAGCAGCAGCAGGAGCACGGCGCCCACGAGCAGCGGGGCCAGACAGGCGAGCAGGCGCCGGCCGTAGGAGCCCAGCCGCGGGCGGAGGACCGCGCGGACGGGGCCGTACTTCTCGGGGACCTGCCGGACGGCATCGGCCATGGGAGTCAGCTCCAGACGGGGAACGGGGACGGGCGGAGAGCGGGAGGGGCCGCGGCACGCCAGCGTACCCGTCCCGGGCGGCCGGTGCGGCACGGGTGCCCCGTGCCGCACCGCGCCGCCGCTCCGCGGGCGGGCGGGCGGCCCCGTGGACGGGCGGGCGGGGAGGGGATCGGTTAGCGTGAGCGGATGGAGTCCAACGCCCGCGTGCTCAAGGCCCTCGGGGCCTGGCTGTTCCTCGTGCTGCTCGGGATGGCGGCCGCCGTCGTGACCATCGCCCTGGTCAACAAGTATCTGTACGGCCCGGAGACGGACGTGCGCGCGTACTTCCAGGAGCTGCGGGACGGCAACGGCGGGCAGGCCCTGGGACTGCTCAACGCCCGTGTCCCCGACGCCAACGCCGCGATGCTGGACGGCGACCCCCTGGAGGCCTCCGCCGAGGAGCTCGAGGACGTCGAGGTGTCCACCGTGAGCAACGACGGCGAGCGGGCCGTGGTGCGCGCCGACTACAGCGTCGGCGGCACGCGGCACAGCTCCGAGTTCAGCCTGCACCCGGTGGACACGCAGTGGGGCTTCTTCACCGTGTGGGCCTTCGACGAGACCCCGCTGCCCACGCTGACGGTCGCTCTGCCGGGCGTGAGCTCCGTGGACATCAACGGCATGTCCGTGGCGCTGCCGGACTCCTCCGGGGAGTTCTCCGCGTTCTTCCCGGGGACCTACACGGCCTCCTACACCTCCGAGTTCCTGGAGGCCGAGCCGGTGAGCACGGTGCTGACGGGCCCGGGCCAGGAGGCGCAGATCGTCCTGGAGCCCCGCCCCACCGCGGCGCTCGAGGAGGAGGTGGACCGCCTGCTGAAGGAGCACCTCGACGGCTGCGCCGAGCAGAGCACCCTCTTCCCCGCCGGCTGCCCGTTCTCCTACGAGTTCGACGGGCGGGTCCAGGCAGACGTGGAGTGGACCATCGAGTCCTATCCGGACCCGCGGATCGAGGCGGGCGCGGAGGGCGGCTGGTCGCTGGAACCGGCGCGCGGCACCGCCCGGATCGCGTTCGACTCCCTGGACCTCTTCACGGGCGACGTCGAGCGCCTCGAGCGGACCGTGCCGTTCGAGCTCGCCGCGGAGCTCGCCGTCGACGGCTCGACGGTGCGGGTCACCCCGCGCGGCTGAGGCCGCACGAGCGGCCCCGGCCGGCGCCGTTCCGGACGCTGGGTCCCGGGGCGGCGCCGGAGCCGGCCCGGGCTCAGTTGACCCCGCGCAGGTCCAGCACGAGCTCGGACTCGCCCTCGGCGTCCAGCACGAACGGGATGCCCCAGTCCTGCTGGTACAGGTGGCAGGCGGCGTGGTCGGGGATCTCCCCGCCCGGCTCGCCGTCGCAGGCCGCGGCGCGCGCGGTGAGGTGCAGGACGCCCTCCGTGACCCCCTCCGCGAGCACGAGCTCCCGGCGCAGGCCCTGCGCCGTGCCGGCGCCCTCGACGAGCGCCGCCTCGGGGGAGGACGAGATCTTCAGCTGCGTGGGGTCGCCCCACCGGTCGTCGAGCTTCTGCCCGGTCGGCGCCGCGAATCGCACGTCGACCGAGAGCGCGCCCGGGGCCAGCTTCGTGCGCGCGCGCTGGGTCCGCGCCGCGCCCTCGTCGACGCGCTGGGCCGCGGCGGGGATCGGCACGCGGACCAGGCGGTGGGCGTTGGCCTCGACGACGACGAGCAGCGGCTCCTGCCCCGAGACGTCCAGGAGCACGTCGGAGGGCTCGGCCAGGCCGCGGGCCAGGGTGGCCACCTGGCCGGTCCGCGGGTCGTAGTGGCGCACGGCGCCGTTGTAGGTGTCGGCCACGGCCACGGAGCCGTCGGGCAGCTGGGCCACGCCGAGGCAGTGCTGCAGCCGCGCCTGGCCGGCGTCGCCGTCGCGGAAGCCGAAGTCGAACAGTCCCTCCCCGACCGCGGTCGAGACCGTGACGGCGCCGTCGTCGCCGAACCGGAGCACGCGCAGGGCGGAGGTCTCCGAGTCGGCGATCCACACGTTGCCCAGGTGGTCCTCGGCGAGCCCCGAGGACTGGGCGAACCACGCCTCGGCGGCGGGCCCGTCCTTGAGGCCCTCGTCCCCGGTGCCGGCGAGCACGGCGAGCTGCCCGCTGCGCGGGTCGAAGGAGAACAGCTGGTGGGTGCCGGCCATGGCCACCACGAGCCGGTCGGCCCGGGCGGACCACACGACGTCCCACGGGGAGGACAGCGCCACGGTCAGCGGGTCCGCGCCGTCGGGCACGGCGTTGGGCTCGGCGCCCCGGGCGCGCTCCTCGTCGAGGAGCCGCTGGACGCCGCTGCCGGCGACGGTGCGCACCGCGCCGGTGGCGAGCTGCACGCCGCGCAGCCGGTGGTTCACGGAGTCGGCCACGACCACGTCGTAGCCGACCGCCGTCCGCACGTCCTCGGGCAGCAGGGCGAGGCCCTGCGGCTCCGTGAAGCGGGCGGTCCCGGCGTCCCCGTCCTCGTGGCCCTTCTGCCCGGCACCGATCACGCGCCGGACCGTCTCCAGGTCGTTGCCGAGCTGGACGAGCCGGTGGTGGCCGGTGTCGGAGACGAGGAAGGAGCCGTCCGGCAGCGGCAGGACCTTCCCGGGGAAGCGGAGGTCGCCCTCGGGCGCCGGGCGCGGGACGTAGGGACCGTCGCCGCGGTGCAGGGTGCCCCGGGCCTCGTGCTCGGCGACGAGCTCCTCGACGAGGGAGACGAGGCCCTGGACGTGGCCCTCCCCGGACAGGTGCGCCACGATGTAGCCCTCGGGGTCCACGACGACGAGGGTCGGCCAGGCGCGGGCCGTGTAGGCGTCCCAGGTGGTCAGCTCGGGGTCGTCGAGCACAGGGTGGTGGACCTCGTAGCGGTCCACGGCCGCGGCGAGCGCCTCCGGGTCGGCCTCGTGCTCGAACTTCGGCGAGTGCACCCCCACGGTGACGAGGACGTCGGAGAAGCGCTCCTCGAGGGGCCGCA
>JAPSHS010000022.1 GCA_031179495.1 Kocuria sp.
GCGGCGTCACGGGCGGTGGTGCCCAATGTCCTGGCCAGCCGGACCCCGGAGACGGAGAGAACCTCCTCGACCTGGGTGTGGAGCAGGGCGAGCTCGCGCTGGCGCTCGTCGGTGACGTCGCGCCGGATCAGGGCCACGCGCCGGGAGAGCCAGACGGCCGGCGGCAGGACCACCAGGGAGATCAGGCTCATCGCCGGGGACAGCGCGACCATCGCCACGGCCGTGGCCACGGCCGTCGTGAGGTTCGACGCCACACCGGTCGCGGAGCTGGTGACGACCGACTGCATGCCGGCGATGTCGTGCGTGAGCCGCGACTGGACCTCCCCGCCCCGGGTGCGGGTGAAGAACCCGAGCGACTGCGCCTGCAGGTGCGTGAACAGGTCCACGCGCAGCGCGTGCATCACCTGCTGGCCCATGGCGGTGGCCAGCCAGGTCTGGGCCACGCCGATCACGGCGGTCAGCGCGGCCACCCCCACCATCGAGGCGGTCAGCAGCAGGAGCAGGCCGGTGTCGCCGCTCGGCAGGGCGTCGTCGATGACGCCGCGGACCAGGAACGGCTGGGCGAGGTTGATCACCGACGCCGCGGTGATGAGCACGACGACGACGGCGATGGTGCGCCGGTGCGGAGCGAACAGTGCCGCGATGCGCCGCCGGCTCACGGGCCGGCGGGCCAGCTGCGTCCGATCCGCGGGGTCCGGTCGGGCAGGGCCGCCGCCACCGCCGCCGAAGGGCACCGCCCCGGGCAGAGCCACGGCACCGCCGCCGCCGCCGTGGTGTCCTGCGGTGCGCACGCGCCCGGCACCGGGGGTCGTGGTCATGGAATCCTCCTCAGGAGCTGTTGAGGAGGTTACCTCTCTATGAGGCTTCCTGCAAGACCGCTAGGATGGTGCCATGCCCCACCGCGATCCCGATCCGGCCTCCCTCGGCGAGCTGCTGCACGGCACCTTCCGCCGGTTGCGCCGCCGGTGGGCTCTCCAGCTGGCACCGTTCGGCCTGACCCCGCACCAGTTCCGGGCGCTCAACGCGCTCGCCGGGCACGCGGGGTCCGGCCTGCACCGGCCCGGGGGGTCCGATGGGTGTCCCCGGGACCGCGGGGCGGCGGGCCTGCGGATCAAGGAGCTGGCCGAGGCCCTGCGCATCGCCCCGCGCTCGGCCACCGAGGTCGTGGACCTGCTGCAGGAGAAGGGGCTCGTGGAGCGGGTCGCGGATCCCACCGACCGGCGCGCCACGCTGGTGTCGGTGACCCCCCGCGGCACTGCACTGCGCGGGCGGATCCAGGAGGACCAGCGGCGGGAGTCCGACGAGTACTTCTCCCGGCTCGCCCCGGAGGACCGGGTCGAGCTCGAGCGCCTGCTGCGGCTGCTCGCCGCGGACGGACCCGGCGCGACGCCCTAGAGGCGGCGGACGCATAGGATCGGAAGCACCACCGTCGAGGAGAGGAGCGTCAAGATGACCGCCCAGCAGCCCGAGGACCGCGGCGAGGCCTTCGCCGAGCTCCAGCAGGAGGACCTGAGCATCCGTGACGACGACACGCTGACCGACGTCACCACCGTCGACAACCAGCGCCTGGACGCCGGTCCGGCCGAGGACGGACCCGTTCCGGCCGAGGACGTGCAGGGGGAGACCGGGTCCCCGTCCGACGACCACTGACCCCGAAGCCTGCGCCCGCCGGAGCGATGCCGCCGAGGCGAGCGCCGACGAGCTCAGCCACAGGAGGCGCCCGTGTCCCAGTCACCGCCGGCCCGAGATCGCGGCGAACCCGAGGGACGGGACCTGGACCACGAGCTCCGGGCTCTGATCACCGGCTACCAGGAGCTCCACAAGGACGACGAGCGTGTGCGCCGCATCGGGCGCAGGACCTACACCGGCCGGCCCGTCGTCGACGGCAGCACGGACGACCGGATCCTCGAGGTCCGCGACGAGGACATTGCTCCGGCGCTGAAGAGCCAGGACCTGCACCGGGTCGCCGCCGGGATGCTGCGCACCGAGGCCGACATGGCCGCCTACGCCGCCCGCTTCGCCCAGCGGAGCACAGCGCAGGACCCGGCGGGCAAGGACCTCGACCGGCAGGCCCACGCGGTGGACGCCTCGGGCACGCACTGGCTCCTGATGATCGGGCAGAACCGCGACCACGGGCTGGTCGCGTGCCGCTTCGTCCGCGAGAAGGGCATCCCGCACGCCCGGGTGGTGTCCTTCACCGCCGAGCGGCTGATGCTCCCGATCCTCGTCGTGGAGCTTGACCCGGGGTCCCGCCCGTAGCACCCGGCGGGACCTGCGCCCCGGCGACGACGGCGGCCGTCGGTCCCGCCCAGTGCCGGCGCGCGCCTCCCGCGGGCGGCCGCGTCGCAGCGCCCCGCACCGACCGGGCACCCCACTGCCCTGCCCGGCGCCGGTCCGCGACCTGCCGGGACCACGTGCGGGACTGCTCCTCGAAGTGCCACACGAAGCCGAGGACCAGCACCACCATCCCGGCGGCCATGAGCCCGACCAGTGGCTGCTGCGGCATGCCGCCGGCGGCGATCGACAGGCCCAGCCCGGCTGCGGCCACCGCGCTCGCCAGGCTGCCGACGCCGGTCGTGACGGTGATCAGCAAGTGTGCCATCGGACTGCCTCCTACGCGGGACGTTGATTCCTGTCTATTTCATACACCAGAGTAACTTGATGCGTCAACATCCAAGGAGCGTGCGTCCGGCTTCGAGCCGCGTCCTTCCGCGTACCACCGGCACAACGGCCGGCTCGCCCGCACCGGCGGGCACGAGCGGAGTGCCGAGGACCTCGAGGACACGACCGGGGACGCTGTCGCCCGGGCGGGGACCGGACTGGATACGGGCCCGGCGGACCCCGCTCAGCGCCAGGCCCTCGCTCAGAGCACGCCCTCGAGGAGCAGGAGCACCACACTGGCCGCGATCAGCGCCGCCGGCAGCACGAACGGCGTGGAGCGCGCCCGGGCGGGCCGCCCCGCCCGGGCCGCTCCCGTGCCGGACCAGCGCGTGCGCCGCCGGATGCTGACGAGCAACGGCCAGCCGGTCGCCGCCAGCAGGAGCACGGTGCTGAGCAGCGTCAGCTGGGCATCAAGGGTCACAGACACCCATCATAGGATCCTCCCGCCGCCTGCGGCTCCCGCGCTGCCGGTGCTTCGACCGGACCGTCCCGGTGCGCCGCCGGGCGCTCCCCCACACCCCGTCAGCAGCGGGAGGACGGCGCCGGGGTCGATGAGGGGTGCTCCCGGGTGCCGGCGCCCACCGCGCCGTCGGCGACGGGACCGCTACTCGTGGCGCAGGGCGGTGATGGGGTCCTTCCGCGCCGCCCGCGCGGCGGGGATCGTGCCGGCCAGGAACGCGATGGCCATCACCGCCACCACGATCAGCGCCACGGTCGGGGCCCGGAAGGTGAACAGCGACAGCCCCGGCAGACCCGACAGCAGGCCCTCGGCGAGCACCCGGCTCAGCCACGTCCCCCCGACGACACCGGTCGTCGCACCGATGAGCGCGCCGAGGAGGCCGATGACGACGGCCTCGAGGGAGAACAGGCCGAAGACCTTCGGCCCGCTCATGCCCAGCGCCTTCATCAGCCCGATCTGGCGGGTGCGCTCCTGCACGGACATCAGGAGGGTGTTGATGATCCCCAGGCTCGCCGCGAGCAGGGCGATGACCGCGCAGGTGTTGAGGATCCACACGACGGCGTCGATGACGGCGCGGAACATGCCGAGCTGGTCCTCCACCGTGGAGCCGATCATCCCGGCCTCCTCCAGCCGGGCCTGGACCGCAGGGGCCTGGGCGGGGTCGTCCATGACGGCGCGGGCCATGATGTAGCTGGCCGGGACCGGCTGGGCCGCGCCGCTGACCTGATAGGCGTAGAGGCGTTCGTTGAACGAGGTGGACGGGATCGGGTTCATCGCCACCCCGGCGAGGCTGGCCTGGGTCACCCCGGAGACGGTGGCCTCGTACGTGCGCGTCTCCCCGGCCAGGTTCGTCATGACCACCTCGACGGTGCCGCCGACGGCCTCGTCCGCGGAGGCGAACCCGAGGTCGGCGACCCAGCTGTCCGGGACGGCGATCTCGTCGGCGCCCTCCGCCGCGGTGCGGCCGGCGACCATCTGCAGTCCCTCGCCGTCGACCGGGATGCCCAGGGTGAGCTGGAACCGCTCGCCCTCCCCGCTGACGAGGTGACTGGGCGCGACGTTGTAGACCGGCTCCACCGAGGCCACCCCGTCGACGCCCTCGATCGTGCTGATGTCCTCGCTGCTGAGCCCCTCGAAGGAGACCCCGAAGCCCGTGGCGATCTGGGTGGAGTCCGGGTCGTAGGTGCGCGGGCCGGTGCCGGCCGACATCTCCAGCAGCGGCTGGGACTTCTGCACGTAGAGGGAGTTCGCGGCCCCGAAGGCAGCCACGGTGTCGTCGATGTACCGGTTGACCCCGATGCCCATCCCCGAGGTCAGGGTCAGGGCGAAGGCGCCGATGAACACTGCGAGCACCGTCAGGGTCGTGCGCAGCCGGCCCCGCCAGGTGCTGGTGATCGCCGAGGACACCAGGTCCGCCGGCCTCACCGGGCGCCCCCGCCCACGCTGAGGACGTCCGCAGGACCGCCCAGCACGGCACCTGCACCGTCCGGCACGGCGGGCTCGAGCGGGTGCGACGGGACGGAGGGACCCGGCACGACGCGCCCGTCGCGCAGGTGGACCTGGCGGTCGCAGCGGGCGGCCAGCTCCGCGTCGTGGGTGACCACCACCAGGGTGATGCCCCGCTCGCGCTGGAGCCCGAAGAGCAGCTCCTGGACCACCGCCCCGGTGGAGGAGTCGAGGTTGCCGGTGGGCTCGTCGGCGAAGATCACCGCGGGGTCGTTGACCAGCGCCCGGGCGATCGCCACCCGCTGCTTCTGCCCCCCGGACAGGTCGGTGGCCCTGCTGGAGGCCTTCTCCGCCAGCTCCAGGCGCTCCAGCACGTCCATCGCCCGGGCCCGGCGCCGGGCGGGCCGCACCCCGGCGATCTTCAGCGGCAGCACCACGTTCTCCAGCACCGTCTCATGGGCGGTGAGGAAGAACTGCTGGAACACGAAGCCGAAGGAGCCGTTGCGCACCCGGTTCAGCTCCCGGGCCGTCATCGTCGCGGTGGGCGCCCCGTGCAGGGCCACGGAGCCACCGGTGGGTGCGTCCAGCAGGGCCAGCAGGTGCATCAGCGTGGACTTGCCCGAACCGGACCGGCCCACGATCGCCACCGACTCCCCCGCCCCGATCCGCAGGTCGATCCCGCGCAGCGCGGCGAAGCCGTTCTCCCCCCGGCCGTAGACCTTCACCAGGTCCCGGGCCTCGAGCACCACTGAGCTCATGAACTGCCCCTCCCCATCCCGGGCGGACGTGGCCGCCCGGCCGGAGGTGACCGGCGACCGGCAGGAGCGCCCGAGCACTACCCCACCCCCTCCATCATGGGCACACGCACCGGGCTCGGGCGACCACCGGGCGTCCCCACTACGGGGGCGCCCGGTGGTCGCGCGTCCGTTCCCGCCGCCCGCCTCACGCGCGCGGACGGGACCCGAGCTCCCTCCGCCCACCGGCGCGGGGCCCGTGCCGCAGCCGTGCGCGCCGCCCGGGTCCGGTCGTCTCCTCGGGACCGGACACACCGGAAAAGAGGGCTCTGACCAGCGCAGACGGCGGTCCGGCGCGGCTCCGGCGCTCCGGCGGGCACGCGGTGGCACCGCCCGGGACGCCCTCGTCCCGGTTCCCCCGAGGACCTGTGGCCCGGCGGGCCCCCGCACGGCCCCCTCGCCCGGGGGCGGCGCCGGAGACCACGGCGCGCGGGCTCGCGCCTTCGCGCAGGCCGCCGCCCGCCTCCGGCGACCGGCCCCTGTTCCGCCCCCGCCACGAGGCCCCGGCCGCAGCGTCCCCGGCGTGTCCCCGAGGCGCGGGACAAAGGGCCGGCGGGCCAAGGCGCCCCGGGACCGACCGCTGCCCGTGCGGAGGCCCTCCCCACCGGCTCCGTGCGCCGCCCCGGGCCCGCGCGCCGACGGCCGCCGCGGGCCGGACGGCAGGTCAGGAGCCGATGGCGTCCGCCATGCGGGCGAGGACCGCCCCGGTCGTCCCGGTGGCGTCCACCACGGTCCAGCCCCACGTCCGGGCGAGGTCCAGGTAGGCGGACCGGGCAGCCCGCAGGTGGTCCATCGTCTCGTCGTCCTCCCCGCGGGCGAGGATCCGCTCGCGTGCGGTCTCGGCCGGGACGTCGAGGACGACCACGGTGGCCGGCCGCAGCCACCGGACCGCCAGCCGCGGCAGGACACGACCCGGGGGCAGGCCCCGGACCCGCCGGAGCACCAGCTGGCACACCAGGTGGCGGTCGACGACCACCAGACCGCTCCGGCGACCGGCCCGGGCCCGGGACACCAGGACGTTGACGGTGCGCACCACGGTCTCGACCCGGTCCAGCCGGCGCACCGGGACCTCGACCCCGAGGCGCGCCGAGGCCCGTGCCAGCCAGCGGCGCCCGGAGCGGTTGCGCAGCACGAGCGCCGGCCGGCCCGCGTCCCGCTCCGCCGCCACGAGCGCTGCGGCCGTGGTCGTCTTCCCGGACCCGTCGATGCCCAGCACCACGACGGTCCGGGTCCGGGCGGCACGGGGGACCCCGCGCCGGGGCTTCCACCCCTCCGGCTCGGCAGCACTCATGCGGCCTCCCATCCATCGGCTGTCTCCGGGGCTCACGGCCGGGGGAACAGCGCTGTCCCCACCGGCGCGGCCGCCCGGAACCGTGTGCGGCGGGCGAGGCGACGCGACCCCGGGTCACCCCACCGCGGCACGGCGTCGTCGCGACCGCCGGCGCAGAGGCGGCGACCCGGCCCGGGAGCGGACCGCGCGCCTCTTCCGCCGGCTCACCATCCTGCCCGTTCCCGGCGAGCACGAGCAGCGGCCGCGCCGTCGCGCCCGGGGCCTCCCGTGCTCCGCCGGCTCAGGAGGCCGCCCTGGCGGCCGTTCCCTCCCGCGCGTCGAGCTGGGCGCTGAGTTCCCGGTACCGGTCCAGGGTCACCGGGTGGGGCCCGTCGGGACCGGTGAGGTACTCGTGGTCGAGCTGGTGGCAGATCCTGCTGTGCAGCACCTGCAGCTCGGCCAGAGCCAGCCCCGCCAGGTCGGCGGGGAACTGCTGGTCCGGGCCGAGGAAGGTCGTGACCCTCCCGGCCTCGACGAACGGGGATGGCTGGTGGTCCATGGCAGAGCCCTTCATCCTGTGGAACATGGTCGGACCGGGTGGTCGCCCGCCCCGACGGTAGGCATCCGGTGTTCCGGCCGACAACGGATCATGTGACGCTTCATGCACATTTCCCTAACCGACGAGTAGGCCCGCGACCGTGTGCTGCGGATCCCGGCGGGCTGTCCGCGTTCCGTCGGGAGGGCCCGGACCCGGAGCGGGACGCGGCAGCCCGGGTCCGGCCGGTCAGCCCCGTCGACCGGGCTTGTGCCACTCCTGCGGGGCCGCCAGCCCGGGGACGGGCTCGAGGTACTCCACCTCGGCCGCCGACAGGAGCGCTCCGGGGCTGTGGCCGTCGGCCTCGCAGCGCACCAGTACGACCATGCCCAGCTCGGAGGGCTCGTAGGGGGCGCACAGCACGGTCTCCCCCGAGCGGAGGTCCAGCCCCGGCCGGTCGGCGCGCATCCGGCAGCGGGACAGCCGGGACACGTCCACCGCCGGTGTGGCGTCGACGACGAGGCCGACGCCGATGCCGGGAGAGAGCCGGGCGGGTTCGGCGCCCGGCGGCGCGGGCGCCGGATCGGCGACAGTCATGTGGAGGACCTCCAGGTCATCGGGCGCACCGGGAGCTGCGGAGGCCCCGGGCGAGGTGCTCGACGACGCTGTCACCTTCACACTAGAGACCCCGCTCACAGACCGGAAGGACGGTGCCTGAGCTTTTACCCGCTGTTCACCTGGTCCGGGGTGCCGGCGGGACCGGTGGTGGACCGACCGTCCCGGCCGTCCCGGGCAGCGGGCGCCCCGTTCCGCGGACCCGGGCCGGTACCTGCCTCAGTAGCCGTTGGCGGAGAGCCACTCCTGCGCGGCGTCGGCCGCATTGACCTGCTCCTCGCCGCTGACCCGGCGGTTGAGCTCGACGAGGTCCTCCGTGCTGAGCTTGCCCGAGAGCTCGTTCAGGGCGTCCACCGCCTCCTGCGGCAGCCGGCCATCGGCGGTGAGGGGCACCACCTGCTGGGCGATGAAGTTGTTCTCGGGGTCCTCGAGGACCACCAGGTCGTTGTCGGCGATCGACGGGGTCGTGCTGAAGATGTCGGCGACGTCCGCGTCCCCGTCGAGCAGTGCCTGGAGGGTCAGGGGACCGCCGCCGTCGTTGATCGGCTCGAAGGAGGCCGGCACGCAGCCGTAGTTCTCCTCGAGGCCCTGCAGCCCGTAGGCGCGCTCGGCGAACTCGGGAGTGGCCGCGAGCACCAGCCGGTCGCAGACCTCGGCCATGTCGGCGATGCTCGTGAGCCCGAACTGCTCGGCGGTCTCCGGGGTGACCACCAGGGTGTCCTTGTTCTGCGCCTCGGCGGGCTCCAGCACGGCGAGGCCCTCGGGCAGCGCGCCCGGCAGGGCGTCCATGATCTCCTCCGCCGAGCTCGCGGTGGCCTCGGGGTCCGCGAAGAGCAGGAGGTTGCCGGAGTAGTCGGGGATGACGTCGACGGCCCCGTCCCGCACCGCCCCCACGTAGGCCTCCCGGGAGCCGATCGCCAGGTCGGTCTCGACCTCGACGCCGACGGACTCGATGGCCCCGGCGTAGAGGTGGGCGAGGATCTCGTTCTCCGGGAAGTCGGCGGAGCCCACGGTCACGGTCTGCACCGCCGACGCCGAGGCCCCGCCCTCCCCGGCGAGGGGGTCGCCGCCGCCCCCGCAGGCGGTCAGGCCCAGCGCGAGGGCCGCGCCCAGGGCGGGCGCGGCGGAACGGCGGCGGCGGAGGGGGGCGAAGGCGGTCATGGTCGTTCTCCTGGCGGTCGGTGGTCGAGGGCCCGTCGGACCGGCGCCACAGGACGTGGACGGCCGGTGGTTCTCACGGGGCAGCTCGTCCCCGTGGTGTCGGACCTGATGGCGATGCCGGCCGTGGGGATCCTCCCGTTGCCGCCGGGCCAGTATACGGGGGTGGGCGACGAGCGGGTCTGCTCCCCGGTGGCCGGCGACCGCCCCGGGGGGAGGGTGCAGACTGGGAGCGGACGCTCGTGCCGGAAGGTCTCGTGCCGGGGGCACGGCCGTGCGACGCCGGCCCGGCCGCCCTCGGCGCCGGTGCGTTCGCCGGCACCAACCCGTGGCCCCGGCGCCGGCGCCCGCGCGCACGAGGTCCAGCAGTCCGAGCAGGAAGAGGTACAGACATGACGGAGCATTTCGACGTGGCGGTGCTGGGCATGGGCCCCGGCGGCGAGGTCGTGGCCGGATCGCTGATCGCCGCGGGCAGGAACGTCGCGGTGATCGAGCGGGAGCTGATCGGCGGGGAGTGCGCCTACTGGGCGTGCATCCCGTCCAAGACGGTGCTGCGGCCCGCCGAGGCCCGCGCCGAGGTCCACCGTGCCGCCGGGGTGTCCGGCGCCGAGGTGGACTGGGCCGGCGCTCGCGAGCGCCGGGACGTCATGATCCGCCACCTGGACGACTCGGCCCAGGCGGACGGCTACACCGACCAGGGCGCCACCGTGATCCGGGGCCAGGCACGTCTCGCCGGCCCCGGCCGGATCCGGGTCGGGGACCGGGAGATCACGGCCGAGCACATCGTCATCGCCACGGGCTCCGAGGCCGCCGTCCCCCCGGTCGAGGGGCTCGAGGAGATCACCGCGTGGACCAACCGGGAGACCTACACGGCCCGGGACCTGCCGGGGCGGGCCGTCGTCGTCGGCGGCAGCGCGGTCGGGATCGAGACGGCCACGTTCCTGGCCGGGTTCGGCGTGCAGGTCGTCCTCGTCCACCGCGGGGAACGCCTGCTGGACCGGGAGGACCCCCGAGTGGGGGAACTCGCCCACCACCATCTGTCCGAGGGCGGTGTCGAGATCCGTCTCAACGCCTCGGCGGCCACGGCGCACCGGGACGGCGCGGACAGCGTGGTGACCCTCGGGGACGGGACCGAGCTGGCCGCCGACGTGGTGATCCTCGGGACCGGCCGCAGAGCGCGCACCGACGGCCTGGGCCTCGAGGAGGCCGGGGCACGGCTGGGCGAGCACGGTGAGGTCCTCGTCGACGGGCACTGCCGTGCCGGGGAGAACCTGTGGGCCGTCGGTGACGTCACCGGTGTCCTGCCGTTCACCCATGTGGCCAAGTACCAGGGGCGGATCGCCGCCGCCGCCATCCTCGGCCGGCCCCGCCCCGCGACCTACGAGGGCATCCCGCGGGTGGTGTTCGCCGACCCCGAGATCGCCGCCGCCGGTCTGACGCTCGCGCAGGCGCAGCAGCGCGGTGTCCGGACCGCGGCGACGGAGCTCGACCTCGCCCAGGCCCTCGCCCGGCCGTGGACCTTCGAGGACGCTCCTCGCGGCCACCTGGGCCTGCTGGCCGACGCCGACCGGGGAGTCCTGATCGGGGCGTGGGCGGTCGGGCCGATGGCCGGGGAGTGGATCCACCAGGCGTCGCTGGCCATCCGGACGCGGCTGCCGCTCGAGGTGCTGCGGGACCAGGTCGCCCAGTTCCCCACCTACCACGAGGCCTACCAGGCGGCGCTCGACGGCCTGGACGCCTGACGACGCCGGCCCGGGCTCCCGGAGCGCGGTGCCCGCCGGCACCCACGCCGTCAGATCACGTAGTCGAAGGTCTGGTCCATCGACGCGGCAGGCGGTCCGGCGCTGCGGGAGCGGACGACGCGGGCGGGGATCCCCACCGCGGTGCTGCCGGCCGGGACGGGGCCCAGCACGACGCTGCCCGCGCCCACCCGGGCGCCCTCCCCCACGACCACGTTGCCGAGCACCTTCGCGCCGGCCGCCAGGAGCACCCCGGACCCGATCTTGGGGTGGCGGTCCCCGGACTGCTTGCCCGTGCCTCCCAGCGTGACGTCCTGCAGGATGGACACGTCGTCGCCGACCACCGTGGTCTCACCGATGACCACACCGGTCGCGTGGTCGATGAAGACCCCGGAGCCGATGACGGCGCCCGGATGGATGTCCATCGAGAAGACCTCGGAGACCCTGCTCTGCAGGTGCATCGCCGCGAGCCGGCGCCCCTCGCACCACAGGAGGTGCGCCACCCGGTGCACCTGGAGGCCGAGGAAGCCCTTGGCGAACAGATAGGGCACCAGGACGCTGGGATACGCCGGGTTCCGCGCCACGCTGGCGAGCAGGTCGGCGGCGGCGCTCTCCGCGATCGTCGGATCCGCGGCGAGCGCCTCCGTGAACAGCTCCGCGAGCCGCTCGCGGGAGACGTGCTCGTCCGCGACCTTGTGGGCCATGAGCTCGGCCAGGCTCTCCTCGAACGAGTGGCACTCCCCGACGACGACTCGCAACAGGTCCACGAGACTCGGTTCCGGTTCGCACGAGACGCTGTCCTCCAGCATCTCCCAGACGACCGAGACGCCGAGCCGTTCCTGCGTGTGCTGCACCGCTCCTCGCTTTCCGGTCCCCGGACGTCCCGGGTCCCCACCGCTCTCCTGTGTCCCCGGGCGGACGAGGACGGGCCGCGGGCCGGGACACGGTGCACCGGTCCGGCGACGCGCCCTCCATCGGCATCCGGCCGCTTGCTCGCCCCGGACTCCGCCGCCACAGCCATGCGGCGTGCCCCCGGGGTTCCGTTCCAACCTAGACCCTGCCCGCGGCGGCGCGGTCAGCGGCACGGGGGCTGCGCCAGGACCGGGAAGGCGCCCGTGGGTTCCTGCTCGTGCACGACGGCCAGCGGGGCTGCCGGCGCAGGCGGGCGTCAAGCACCGGTGCTCTCCCCCCGGTGCCGGATCCGCACGGCGACGACGGCACCGGCCAGCGTCAGCACGCCCAGCACGCCCAGCGCCACCAGCGCGGGCCACTCGAGCTCGAGCCCGTACGCGCCCAGGGCCACGAAGCTCAGGGCCCCCGGGACGATGCCCAGCATCGTGCCGAAGAAGTACGGCCACCAGCCGACCGAGGTGAGTCCGGCGGAGTAGTTGATGGCGGTGAACGGCAGCACCGGCACGAGCCGAACCCCGACGACGGCCACGAAGCCCCGGCGGCGCAGCACCTCGTCGACCTTCCCGACGCGCGTTCCCGTGAACCTCTCGACGGCCTCCCGGCCGAGCACGCGGCCGAGCCAGAAGGCCGCGGTGGCGCCGAGCATCGCCGCGGCGTACACGACCAGCAGTCCTCCCGAGAACCCGAACAGGACACCGGCCGCGATGGACAGCACGCTCTTGGGGACGGGGGCCAGCGTCAGCGCCGCGTACCCCAGGACGAAAGCGGCCACTCCCCACCAGCCGAGGCCGTCCAGCATCGTGCGGATCTCGGCCACGGTGGGCGTCGGCAGCACGAATGCCACCACGGAGGCGAGGGCGATGAACAGCACCAGCAGGACCAGGCGCCCCAGCGGGCCGGGACGGGGGCGCCGGGACCCTGCGTCCTGTGCCTGCATCGTCGCCGCCTCGGTCGGTCCGGAGCGCCCGTGCGGGAGCCGTCTGCAGGTCGAGGATACTGGAACCCCCGGACCCCCCGGAGGACGCCCGAGGCGCTGCTGAGCCCCGCCGGCGGCGCCGGACGCCGTGGTGCCGTGGCACCTCGCGCCTCCTCCGGTCCCGCGGGCCGCCCTGCAGCCGGGGTCCGGCTCATCGCCGGCCCGTGTGAACCGGGTCACTCCTCCTAGACTGGAGCCGGTCCCCGGGGAAGGAGGGTCCGTGGCACCGAGCACGCCGTTCCGGAGCCGCGCCCGGCCGTCCTCCGGGGTGGGGGCGACGTGGCACCCGGTCCCGTTCCCCGGCGGAGTGCTCCGTCGGGGCCGCACGGGCCGCGGGCCGTGCCCCGCCGACGAGGGGCCGGAGCGCCGGCAGCGGAGCGGAGACCTCCGGGACAGCACGGACGACGACGAGGAGCACGGCACATGAACCATCCCGCACACCCACCGCAGCAGGCCGAGGCCGTGGCCACCACCAGGTCCCGCATCGCCGGGGAGCTGGAGCGGTCCCGCGAGCGCGTCCACGCCCTGACCGACTGCGCCGACGAGGAGCTGCTCGCCCAGCACTCCCCCTTGATGTCACCCCTGGTGTGGGACCTGGCGCACGTGGGCAGCCAGGAGGAGCTCTGGCTCGTGCGGGACGTGGGTGGCATGGAGGCCCTGCGCCCGGAGATCGACCGGCTCTACGACGCCTTCGAGCACTCCCGCAGCGCCCGTCCGTCGCTGCCGCTGCTGGCCCCGGCCGAGTCCCGGGCCTACATCGGCGAGGTCCGCGCCAAGGCTCTCGACGTCCTGGACCGCGTGCCCCTGGAGGGGTCTCCCCTGCTGCGGGGCGGCTTCGCGTTCGGGATGATCGTCCAGCACGAGCAGCAGCACGCGGAGACCATGCTGGCCACCCACCAGCTGCGCGCCGGGGAGCCGGTGCTGCGCGCGGAGCCGCTGGACCCGGCGGTCCTGCGGACCGGGGGCGCGGCGCTGCCCCGCGAGGTGCACGTCCCGGCGGGGACGTTCGCCATGGGCTCCTCGGTGGAGCCGTGGGCCCTGGACAACGAGCGGCCCGCCCACGAGGTGCACGTGCCGGGGTACTGGATCGACACCGTGCCGGTCAGCAACGCGGCGTTCGCCCGCTTCGTCGAGGACGGCGGGTACGACCGGCCCGACCGGTGGAGCGCCCCGGGCTGGGCGCACCGCCAGGAGGCCGGGCTCTCCGCGCCGCGGTTCTGGCGGCGCGCGGGCGGCAGCTGGTGGCGGACGCGCTTCGGCGTCGTCGAGCCCGTCCCCGACGACGAGCCGGTGCAGCACGTGTCCTACTACGAGGCCGAGGCCTACGCCCGGTGGGCCGGACGCCGACTGCCCACCGAGGCCGAGTGGGAGAAGGCCGCCCGCTGGGACCCCGCCACCGGGCGGTCGCGGCGCTACCCGTGGGGGGACGAGGAGCCCGCCGCCCGGCACGCGAATCTCGGCGGGGCGGCGCTGCGGCCGGCCCCGGTGGGCTCCTACCCGGACGGGACGTCGCCGCTGGGCGTGCACCAGCTCATGGGCGACGTGTGGGAGTGGACCTCCAGCGGGTTCCACCCCTATCCGGGGTTCCGCGCCTTCCCGTACCGGGAGTACAGCGAGGTGTTCCTCGGCGGCGACTACAAGGTGCTGCGCGGCGGGTCCTGGGCCACGGACGCCGCCGCCTGCCGCGGCACGTTCCGCAACTGGGACCACCCCGTCCGCCGCCAGATCTTCTCCGGGTTCCGGACCGTCCGCGACGGGGAGCGGGACTGACGATGTGCCGACACCTGGCCTACCTCGGACCGCCGGCGACGCTGGCGGAGCTCCTGCTGAGCCCGGCGCACGGGCTGCTCAGGCAGTCGTGGGCGCCGCGGCACCAGCGCAACGGCACCGTGAACGCCGACGGCTTCGGCGCCGGGTGGTACGCGCCCGGGGATCCCGTGCCGGCCCGGTACCGCAGGGCGGTGCCGATGTGGGCGGACGCCTCCTTCGCCGACGTGGCCCGGGTGACCACCAGCACCGCCGTGCTGGCCGCCGTGCGCTCCGCCACGCCCGGCACCGCCCCGGACGAGGCCGCGGCCGCCCCGTACCGGGACGGCCGGTGGCTGTTCAGCCACAACGGACGCGTCGACGGCTGGCCGGAGTCCGTGGCGGCACTGGCCGCGCAGCTGCCCCCGGTGCGCCTGCTGAGCCTCGAGGCACGGGTGGACTCGGCCCTGCTGTGGGCCCTCGTCCAGGAACGGCTCGCCGCCGGGGACTGCGCCGCGGACGCCCTGTCGGCAGTGGTCGAGGGCCTCTCGGCCACCACCACCGGCCGGTTCAACCTCCTCCTCACCGACGGCACCACGATCGCCGCCACGGCCGCCGGGGACACCCTGTGCTGGCGCCGCGACGGCGCCGGGACCGTGGTGGCCAGCGAGCCCTCCGACGACGGTCCGGGGTGGCACCGGGTCCCGGACGGGTCCGTGCTCAGCGCCACGGGGGACGACGTCGAGGTCCGTCCCCTGTCCGTCCCCGCCCGGACCCGGCCCGCCGGCCGGGCACCCACCGTGGACCGCGGTCCCGATCGGCTCACGCCCAGGCCATGGTGAAGGCCCACGCCAACGGGTGGCGCAGCGGTGTGCGCAGCGCGCCCCGGACCGCGACGCCGCGCGCGCGTCCCGCCACGGCCGACACCGGCCGGCCCATGGCCATGTTCAGCTCCGCCACGCGGGCGGCCCGGCGCGCGGAGCGCAGGCGGGTCCGCTGGAAGTCCTGGAACGAGGGGATCACCGGCAACGGGCACCTGGGGTCCTCGGCCACCAGGTCCTCCAGCAGGGGAGCCAGGGCCAGGGCGTCGAGCCACCCCAGGGTGATCCCCTGGCCCCCGATGGGGCTGAACTCGTGGGCGGCGTCGCCGATCAGCACCTGGCGGCCGGTCACCAGGCGCAGCGCCAGCTGCCGGCGCACCGTGAAGGCGCTGGTCATGGTGTGGGAGCCGGGCTCGAGCACTTCCCCGGTCCGGTCGCCGACGATCGACGCGAGGTCCTCCGCGCGGGGGGCGACCGGAACGGAGCCGGTGTGGGCCACCCAGCGGCGCATCCTCCCCGGCAGCGGGAACGACTCGACCACCCCGCCGGGTTCGAGGTAGATCGCCGCGGTGTTCCCGTCCCCGGTGGTGTCGGCGAAGTCGCCCATCAGGAAGGTGTCCGGATACGGCTTCGCATCGGTGCCGATGCCGGACCGGGCACGGACCACGCTGCGCGCGCCGTCGGCGGCCACCAGCACCCGCGCCCGCCAGACGGCGTGCTCGCCCGGACCGGCGGTGGGGTCCGGACCGGGGGCGGGCGGGCGGGCGGCGACGACGTCGACCCTCCCGCCGGCGTCCTGGACGTCGTGCACGTCCCAGCCCCGCCGCAGGGCCCCGGGGGCGAGTTCCTCCAGCCTGCGCCGCAGCACCGCCTCGGTGCGGTGCTGCGGCAGGGACAGGACGAAGGGGAAGTCCGGCCGGACCCTGTCGAAGGCCAGTTCGCCCAGCTGGTGACCGCGGCTGCGGCCCACGCCCCGCTCGACCCGAACCCCCTGCGCCACGATCTCCTCGTCGAGTTCCAGCCGTCGCAGTGCGGCCAGCCCCGGGGGATGCAGGCCGATGGCCCGCGAGTGGGCGCTGGGACCGGTGCGCCGCTCGAGCACGGCCACGTCCACACCCTGCTGCGCCAGCAGAGCCCCCAGGAACAGGCCGACCGGGCCGCCTCCGACGACGACCACCTCGCACTCCCGCCCGGGCGCCCCGGGGGGCACGGCTCTCACTCCGTGCCCGCGCGGCCCGGCTCGTGGATCAGGAGCAGCCGCCAGGGCCGGCGCCGTTCGATCCGCCACCCGGACGGGACGGCCGCCGCGAGCTCCTCGGCCGTGTAGCTGCGGCGGATGGAGGTCAGCCCGTCCTCGCGGATGAAGGAGTCGCGGAAGAACGCCCAGGTGCCGACGGCGAAGAGGAAGTACGCCCACCGGCTGCGCGCGATGTCGCTGTGCACGACCCGGTGCCGCGCCAGGCGCTCCGAGTCGGCCAGCAGCGCCCGGCGACCGGCGTCGTCGAGGTGGTGGAGCAGGTGGTTGGAGATCACGACGTCGAAGGTCCGGCCCTCGGCGACCAGGTCGTGGCTGAACGCCCGGCGGTAGGTGATCCCCTCCACGGGGGGCTGGGCGGTGGCCCAGCCGTGTGCCCGCGGGTCGGGATCGACGGCGGTGATCTGCACCCGGTACCCGTCGCGGCCCGCCCAGCGGGCCAGGGCACGGGGCAGGTCCCCGCCCCCGGAGCCGATGTCGAGCACGGTCGTGACCCGGTCCCGGCGCAGGACGGGCCGGAGGTGCCGGCGGTAGGTGGGGCGCCATCCGGCCACCACCGCGTTCACGGTCCGGAAGTGCGCGTAGGTGCGCTCCAGCGCCGTGCGGTCGCAGTCGGGTGCGTCCATCCGCTCGGCGGCGTCCCGGTCCTGCCGGGTCAGATCGGGGAGGATCACCGGCCCACCCGGGACCCGGTGTCCAGCGCCTCCGGCACGTCCCCCACGGCGGCCCGGTCCTCCGCGGCGGGAACCGGGGCCCCGGGGGCGCCGAGCTTGGTCATCAGCGCGGACTCGACCGTCAGCCCCGGGCCGAAGGCCATCCCGCAGATCCTCTCCCCGGACGCGGCGGAGGGCCCGTCGAGGATGTGCTTGAGCACGAACAGCACGGTGGCGCTGCTCATGTTCCCGCAGTCGCGCAGCGTCTCCCGCGAGGGGACCAGCTGCTCCGGACGCAGCGCCAGCCTGCCCTCCACCTTGTCGAGGATGCTGCGGCCGCCCGGATGGACGGCCCAGTGCTCGATCTCGGAGTACGGCCGGGCCCGCAGGCCCGGGTCGTGGGCCAGCAGGGGGGCCAGGGCCTCGGCGATGTGGCCGTCGATGATGTGCGGCACGTAGGCGCCCAGGACCATCTCGAAGCCGTTGTCCCCGATGTTCCAGGCCATCGCCTCCTCCCCGGTCGGGGTGAGGACCGTCTCGAAGTGGTCCAGCCGCAGGACGGGTCGCGTCGAGTCGAGCTCGCGGCCCGTGACGACGGCGGCGGCGGCGCCGTCGCCGAACAGGGAGGAGGCGACGATGGTGTCCGGGTCCTCCGAGGTGCGCACGTGCAGGGTGCACAGCTCGGCGCACACCACGAGCACGGTGGCCTCCGGGGTGGCCTCGCAGATCGACTTGGCCTGGCGCAGGGCCGGGAAGGCGGCGTAGCAGCCCATGAAGCCCAGGTGGTAGCGCTGCACCGCGGGGTCCAGGCCGAGGCCCCGGACCACGTGGTAGTCCGGCCCCGGGGCGTAGAACCCGGTGCAGGAGACGGTGATGACGTGGGTGATGTCCGCGGCCTCGACGCCCTCGCACGCGGCCAGCGCGCGGGCCGCGGCCCGGACGAAGAGGCCGGTGGCCTCCTGGGCGTAGACCGCGTTGCGGGTGCCCGTGGAGGGGTTCAGGATCCGCTGCGTCCTCGCGTCGAAGAAGACCGGGTCGTCGGCGGGCTCGGCGCGGCCCCACTCCTCCAGCACCGTGTGCCGGCGCTCGATCCCGGAGGCGTTGAACGCCGCCGAGACCAGTCGTGCGCCGAGACGGCCCAGGCCGGGCTGGGCGGCGAAGACGTCGCGCACGTCGTCCTGGGCGAGCGCGGTACCGGGCAGCGCGACTTCCAGGGACCTCAGGGCGACCGTCATGCTTCATTGTCACGACGAGCACCGCCGGGGCACAACCCGGACCGCCTGGCGGTTGCCCGTCAATGTCCCCGGGCCGGCCCCCGGTGCGCCCGGGGCGGGGCTCGGCGAAGCGCCCGGACCAGCCGGTCGATCTCGTCCTCGGTGTTGAAGTAGTGCACGGACGCCCGCACCGCCACGGGGGGCCGCGGGCCCCCGGGGTCCAGCACGGAACCGGTGTCCGGTGGCGGCAGCGCGGCGGTGGAGACGTTGATCGTCCGCGCGGCCAGCTGCGCCCTCACCTGCTCCGCCGGAAGGTCCCGCACGGAGAACATCACGGTTCCCGACCCGGGCGGCGTCTCCCCGTGCACGGTGACCGTCGCGACCTCGGCGAGCCGGGCGCCCAGGACGCCGGCCAGAGCGGTCACCCGGGCCTGGATCGCCTCGAGCCCCAGGCCGAGGGCGTGGTCGGCCGCCCGGCCCAGGCCCAGCCGCCCCGCCACGCTCGTCTCCCAGCTCTCCAGCATCCGGGCCTCGGTCCTGCCGGAGCCGTCCGCCGCGGAGCGCCGGTCGCGCAGGGCGGGCTCGAGCCGGTCGAGCACCTCCCGGCGGACGTGCACGAAGGCGGTGCCGCGGGGCCCGCGCAGGAACTTCCGCCCGGTGCCGACCAGCATGTCGCAGCCCAGTTCGCCGACGTCCAGGGGCAGCTGGCCGACGGACTGGCACGCGTCCAGGACGAACGTCGCCCCCGCGGCCCGGCAGCGCCGGCCCACCTCGGCCGCCGGCTGGACCTGCGCGCCGGCCATGGGCACGTGCGTGAGGGCCACGAGGCCGACGTCCTCCCGGTCCAGCTCGCGCTGCAGGTGCCCGAGGTCGACCCGCCCGGACGCGTCGTCGTCGAGCACGACGAGCTCCAGGCGGCGTCGGTCGGCCAGTCGCCGCAGGACGAGGAGGTTGTGCCAGTACTCCGTGCGGCTCAGCAGCACGCGCGGGGCGGTGAGCGGCAGGGCGGACACGGCGGTGGCCCACGCGGAGGACCCGCTCTCCAGCACCGCGATCTCCTCGGGGGTGGCCCCGATCAGCCGGGCCAGGGACGAGTACACCTCCGCCAGCCGCCCGGCGGACTCGGCGGCCGCGCGGTAGCCGCCGATCTGCTCCTCCCGGCGCAGGTGCGCCACCACGGTGTCCGCGACGGTCCGCGGCATCAGCGAACTGCCCGCGTTGTCGAGGTGGGTGACGTGGCCCGTTCCCACGGTGTCCGCCCGCGCGGCCGCGACGTCGATGCTCATGGGCCCATCGTGCCAGGACCGTCCGGCAGGGCCTCCACCGCTGCTCGACCGTCCGGGGGGCGGCAACGTGTGCAGCCGCGCGCTCCCCCGGGGTCCAGCACGGCAGGCCCGTCGGCGGGGCGGCGCCGGGGGCGCTCCACCTGGGTCGTGCGCACGTCCGACCACGACGTCGTGCGGGTCGCCTCGGCAGCCTGGTCGCGCTCCGGCGGCGCGAGCTCTCCCGCACCGGCCGTGTCCGGGACGGGCTGGGCCGCGTCGGCCGCCGCTGCCCGGCACCGTCGCTGTCGGGCCGGTCACCACGGCACCGGACCACTCTGACGTCACGGTAGGTTGAGGGCATGGCCCTACACCACGAGGCAGGATCCGCGTCCCCGGCGACGGAGGACGCCGGAGCGACCATCGTGCGCGAGGCGTCCCGGCGGCGCACCTTCGCCGTCATCTCGCACCCGGATGCGGGCAAGTCGACGCTGACGGAGGCCCTGGCCCTGCACGCGCACGTGATCGAGGAGGCCGGTGCGACCCACGGCAAGTCCAACCGCCGGTCCACGGTCTCGGACTGGATGCAGATGGAGCAGGAGCGGGGCATCTCGATCAGCTCGGCCGCCCTGCAGTTCACCTACCGGGACACCGTGTTCAACCTCCTCGACACCCCCGGCCACGCAGACTTCTCCGAGGACACCTACCGGGTGCTGGCCGCCGTCGACTGCGCCGTGATGCTCGTCGACGCCGCCAAGGGCCTGGAGACCCAGACGCTGAAGCTCTTCGACGTGTGCCGGCGGCGGGGCCTGCCGGTGATCACGGTGATCAACAAGTGGGACCGTCCGGGCAAGGACGCCCTCGAGCTCGTCGACGAGGTCCAGCAGCGCACCGGCAGGGTACCGGTGCCGCTGAACTGGCCGGTGGGCCTGTCCGGGGACTTCCGGGGCACCCTGGACCCCCGCACCCGCGCCTACACCCGCTACCGGCGGGTGTCGGCCGGGGCCGCCGTGGCCGAGGCCGACGTCCTGAGTCCCGGGGAGGCCGCCGCGCTCGAGGGCGAGGCATGGACGGAGGCGCTCGAGACGGCGGCCCTGGTGGCCGAGAGCAACGGGCGGTTCGACGCCGAGGCCTTCCGGTCCGCCGAGGCCACACCGGTGCTCTTCGCCGCCGCGGCCCTCAACTTCGGGGTGGCCACGCTGCTCGACGTCCTGGTCGACCTCGCTCCCCCGGCCGGCGCCCGTCTCGACGCGGACGGTGACCCGCGCCCGCTGGACGGGGCCTTCTCCGGGTTCGTGTTCAAGCTGCAGGCCGGGATGGACCGGGCCCACCGCGACCACGTGGCCTTCCTGCGGGTCTGCTCCGGGGTGTTCCACCGTGGCATGGTGCTGACCCACGCGGCCACCGGGAAGCCCTTCGCCACCAAGTACGCCCACCACGTCTTCGGCCGGGACCGTGAGACCGTCGAGACCGCTTTCCCCGGGGACGTGGTGGGGCTGGTCAACGCCTCGGCGCTGCGCGCCGGCGACAGCGTCTACGTGGGCGGGCCGGTGGTCTTCCCGCCCATCCCGCACTTCTCCCCCGAGCACTTCCAGGTCGCCCGGGCGGTGGATGCCGGACGCGCCAAGCAGTTCCGCCGCGGGATCGTCCAGCTCGAGCACGAGGGGGTGATCCAGGTGCTGCGCTCCGAGACGCGCGGGGACCAGGCCCCCGTGCTGGCGGCCGTGGGCCCGATGCAGTTCGAGGTCGTCGCCGACCGGATGGCCCGGGAGTTCGGCGCCGAGGTGCGCCTGGAGCCCCTGCCCTACACCCTGGCCCGCCGGGTGCTCGCCCCCGAGCCGGAGGCGCTCAACCGGATGCCCGGCACCGAGGTGCTGCGGCGGGCCGGCGGAGAGGCCATCGCCGTGTTCACCGACCGGTGGAAGGTGGACCGGGTCACCCGCCACGCACCCGAGGTCACGCTGGAACCGATCGGCGGAACCCTCGACTGAGCGCCCTGCCCGGGCCGCCGCAAGCGCTCCAGGAACCGGTCCGCCCGGTGCAGACCGTCGGACGGCGTCGTCCGCCGGCGCCCCGGGCGGTGCACCGGGCCGTCCCCCGGAACCCCGCGCACGGCGTGGCAGGTTCGTCCTGGTGCGAGGCCCTCACGAGGAGCTCGTCGACGACGCCGGCGTCCGGAACGCCCGCTCCTGCGGCGGGGCCGAGGCGGCCGCAGCGGCCGCAGACCCTGGGCCCGCCACGGCGGCACGGGGTCTTCGGCCAGTGTTCATCCGGCGTTCGTCCCGGAGGCGCCCGGAGGCTCCTAGTGTTCGGTGGAACCGCAGGTCACAGTGAGGGGACCGCGCCGTCGTGGACGCCGTGGCGCGCTCTCACCGGAAGCACCGGCAGCGCCGGGGACCACCTGCGGAGTCGACACGGATGCCACGCGGGGTGGATCCCGTCAGGAGGGGTGATGAGGAATCCGAGCGAACAGCCCGAGGACCTGGACACGCGGGTGCTGCAGCGCACCGTGGCGCACCTGGCCGACCGGTACGCGGGGACGTTCCCCCCGGAGCTGGTCGAGCGGGTCGTCTTCGAGTCCTACGCCACCCTGGCCCGCACCGCGAAGGTGCGCACCTATCTGGCCCCGGTAGCCGGGCACTTCGCCGCGGACCGGTTGGCCGCCCTGGCCCACGCCAAGGACCGGGACGCCTCCGGGATCCTGCAGGTGCTGTTCGTCGGCCGGCACGACACCGGGCTGGCCCAGATCGCCGCGGCCCTGCTGGCCCACCACGCCGACGGCACCGCGGTGGTGCGCTCGGCCGGCATCCTGCCCGGGCCCGCCGTGGACACCGTGGCCCTGGAGGCGTTGGCCGCCCGCGGGGTGGAGGTGGGACAGGTCTATCCGAAGCCGCTCACCGACGACGTGGTGCGCGCCGCCGACTGGGTGATCACCTTCGGCCCCCGGGACGCCGTCGCGGTCTACGAGCACACCGTCCACCAGCACTGGGACGTGGCGGACCTGCAGGACGCGACCCCGGAACGGGTCCAGGCCGTCGTCGACGACCTCGACCACCGGGTCCGGGCCCTGTGTGCGGACCTGCGGGCCTGAGCCGGGTGCTCCGAGCGGTGTTCACCGTCCGGCCACCGTGCTGACCTACACTGCGCGGCAGGAGCCTCAGCAGACGAAGGAGCGGTCGATGCCTGACGGAAGACGGCAGTGGATGCCCGCCGAGCAGTGGGCGGTGCGGGAGAATCTGCGGGAGTTCATCGACCATCTCACCGAGATGGGCTACACCGTTCCCCACGGGCACGAGGAGGACCCCGATCTCATCGATCCGGGCGGGTCCGCCGTGCAGACCTGGCGGGAGGACTACCCCTACGACGAGCTGATGTCCCGGGACGAGTACGAGCTGGAGAAGTACAAGCTGCAGATCGAGCTGCTGAAGTTCCAGTACTGGGGCCAGGACCACGACCTCAAGCACGTG
>JAPSHS010000023.1:0-1147 GCA_031179495.1 Kocuria sp.
GGGCCACGGCCGGGATCAGCGCGGGCGGCATCGATCGACGATGCCGGCGGTGGCGGCCACGACGGTCGGGGCACTCGCCAGGAGCGCGGCGACGACCCACCGTGCCGGCGCCGGGCCCCGGTGTCCTCTCCCCGAGGGGACCCGGTATCAGGGGTGCTGGTCGAGTCCGAGGTCGTCGACGATCCGCGCCACCCGGGCGCGCTGCTTCTCGTCCAGCCCCTGGACCGGGAGCGGCAGACAGCCCCGGGGTCCAGGTCCAGCTGTTCGGCGACGGCGGCCACGACCCGCAGGCTCCCGAACTCGGTGAACAGCTGCCACAGCGGCGCCAACCGGGCGGACTCGGCGGCCGCCTCGGCGGCCCTCCCGTCCAGTGCGGCCCGGGTGATGCGCAGCGCCAGGGCCGGCAGCGTGCCGGCGATGACGGAGTACCAGGCATCGCAGCCGGCGGACAGCCCGGCGGCCGCCGTGGCGTCCCCGGAGACCCCGATGCTCACGTGCTCGGGGATCACCGCCCGGATCTCGCGCACCCGCGCCCGGGCCCGCTGCGGGTCGGCGGGCACGCCGGGGATCTTGATGGAGGCGATGCCGGGCAGTTGCCCGATGCGTCCGTAGAGCTCGGTGGTGAAGGCGAAGTGGGTGGTGGTCGGGTTGTCGTAGACGATCACCGGCACCGAGGAGTGGGCGGTGACGGTGCGGAAGAGGGCGAGGACGTCGTCGTCGGTCAGGGGCTGGTACGTCATCGGCGCCAGCAGCACCGCGGAGGCCCCGGCTGCCTGGGCGTGCTCGAGGTGGGCCAGGACGTGGGAGGTCCGCAGCGCACCGATCCCGACGAACACCGGGACGTTCCCGGCGTGCTCGACCGCCAGGCGGGCGACACGGCTCCGCTCCTGGTCGCTGAGGTAGGCGTGGGAGCCGGTGGACCCCAGAGCGGTGATGGAGTCGACCTCCACCGCCGCGAGCCCTCGGATCAGGCCCACGAACGCGGACTCGTCCACCGTGTCGTCGGACAGCGGGGTGAGGGGGAAGGCGCTGAGGCCGGTGAACATCGTGGGCTCCTGGTGGATCCTGGGGTGCGTCCCCGCGGACACGGTGGCGCGGGGAGATGCCGGTGCTGGGGCCGGTGGGGTTCCTGGCCGGTGGGGTTCCT
>JAPSHS010000023.1:1247-12521 GCA_031179495.1 Kocuria sp.
GGCCGGTGGGGTTCCTGGCCGGTGGGGTTCCTAGCCGATGGGGTCCAGTGCGGGCAGAGGGCCGGTGTGCCCGGTGACCCGTGGACGGCGGCCGTCGCGCTGGGCGGCCGCGCCGGCGAGGACGACGAGCAGGATGCCGGCGAGCTGGACGGCGGAGGGCTGCTGATGGAGGACGAGCAGCCCCAGCAGGACCCCGAGGGCCGGTTCCAGGGCCATCAGGGTGCCGAACGCGGTGGGCGTCATCCGGCGCAGCGCGAGCATCTCCAGGGCGAAGGGCAGGACCGGCAGCAGCAGGGCCAGTCCGGCCGCGGCGGCGAGCACACCGGGGGTGATGTGCCCTGCGGCCTGCGGGATGCCGATGACCGCGGCCGTGGCGGCGGCGACGGGCACCGTGATCGACAGCGCCCCGATGCCGGTGAAGCGGTCACCGATCCGCTGGGTGAGCATGATGTAGACGCCCCACCCGACGGCGGCCAGTCCGGCGAAACCGACGCCGACGGGATCGATCGCACCGTGCCAGGGCTCGGTCAGCAGCACCACCCCGGTCAGGGCCAGTCCCGGCCAGGCCAGCGCCCGGGGACTGTGGGCGCGCACGGCCGCCACGGTGAGGGGGCCGAGGAACTCGATCGCCACGGCGGTGCCCAGCGGGATGCGCTCGATCGCGGCGAGGAACCCGATGGTCACCAGCCCGGTGGTGATGCCCAGACCCAGCAGCGCCGGCACATCGGCCCGGCGCACCGACCGCAGCGGGGGCCGGGCCAGGGCCAGGAAGATCAGAGCTCCCGCGCTGAGTCGCAGCCAGGCGGTGCCGGCCGGACCCACGGTGGCGATCAGGTCCACGGACAGGGCCGAGCCCAGCTGGATCGAGAGCATCGCGGCCACGGCCAGCCCCCAGGGCGGCACCGCGGTGTTGGAGGGGGCGCGGGTGGTCACGGCCGGCCCCCTGGGACGGGCCGGTCGCCGGGGGTGGGCTTCCAAGGCTGGACGGGCACGTCATTCTCCTTCGTCGACGTGGTCGTTCGTCGCGCCGGCGGCGAGCAGGCGGCGGGCGATCCGCACGTCGGGACCGAGCCGTCCCAGGCGGGTGGCGAGGTCCTCGGCGGCGGTGTGCAGGGCCTCGTCCGTCATGGGCGCCAGCGCGTCGAGGACGAACAGGGCCGTGGTGGTGTCCTCGGTCAGTGCGGTGCGACGGCCCTGGCGCCAGTTCCAGCGCCGGCAGGTCACCCCGGCGTCGTCGCACCACACCACCTCACCCGGATCGGGGTGCTCGATCACCGGCTCACCGCCGGCGACGGTGTCGAAGACCTCGACCCCGGTGGCCCGGATCAGGCGGGGCACACCGCGGTAACCGCTCAGGTCCTCCCCGCCCAACGGGATCTGGTGCAGGACCGAGACCGCGTTGTAGAGATCGGTCAGCCGGTCCACCCGGGGCAGCCCGGAGCCCGCACGGCGCGTCAGGGCTTCCAGGCTGTTGCGCGTGCGCTGCGGCTTCGCCCCGAACGCGCGGTAGGCCTCCCGCCACGCGGCCACGTGCGGCAGCTGGTCCACCGGCCGGTCGGCCAGTGCACGGGCGGTGGAGGCCTCCGCCTCCTGGAGCAGCGCCTCACCGGCTTCGTCGCCGGGGCCCGGCACGAGTCCGTCGACGGCCAGCAGCAGGGCCCGGTAGTCCGGGCGCAGGGCGAACACCGCCGGCTCGATCCAGGCTTCCTCGAGCAGCCGCTCCGGTGTGCTGGGTTCAGTCATGGGAAGCCTCCTGGTGGTGTGCCGAGCCCACGCCCGGTTCGAAGACGGTCAGGGAGAACCGGGCCGGCCCGCTGCCTGCATTGGTGTAGGCGTGGGCGACGTCGCCCGGGAAGGAGACCGCGTCCCCGGTCTCGAGGGTGATCGACTGCTCGGCGACCTCGAGGATGACCGCGCCGGTCAGGACCTGCAGCAGCTCCTGGGTGCCCCGGGTGTGGGCCTCACTGGCGTGCCGGTCGCCGGGGCCCAGGGTCCAGTCCCACAGCTCCACCACGTCCGGTGATCCGGTCCCGGCCACCAGCACCCCACGACCACCGGAGTCACCGCTCCACAACTGAGCCCCTGCACCGTGTCGGGTGACCTTGACCGGAGCCGTCCCAGGCGACTCGACCAGTGCCGGCAGCCCGATGCCCAGGGCGTCGCTGATCCGCAGCAGGGTCCCCACGCTGGGATTCGCCGCGCCCTGCTCCACGTTGACCAGCATCCGGCGGCTGACCCCGGCGACCTCGGCCAACCGGTCCAGCGTCCAGCGCCGGGACTGCCGCTGCTGTTTCACCCGGGCGCCGATGGCCGCCGCAAGAGTGGTCGTGCTGGAATCCATGAGTGCACCATACTGCACTTCTAGTGCATTCGAGTACTTGCGTCCCGCACCGTCTCGGCGGAGGCCGGCATGTGCCGCGTCGACCGACAACGCGCGCCAGGCACCTCCGACCACCTTCGTCCACGTGCTGCCCATGTACTGCTCCGTGAATCGTGGTGCTCGTCCGTGGTGGGGTCACCGCCTGCCCATCAGGGCCGCGATACCCCCGGCAGCGCACAGGCCCGCGGCCAGCGTCGCCAGGAGCACCGGGTGCAGAAGCTCTTGAGCCGCCCCGAACCCGACGGACCCCAGTGCCTGTCCGGTGGCCAGCGCGATGAACAGGACCGAGGTGCCCGCCCCCGCGTGGTGCGGCCGGAGGTGACGGGCCCACAGGATGAGCACCGTGGTCGAACCCATGTAGCCGGCCCCGAAGACGGCCATGCTGGCGTAGGCCGCCCAGGAGCCGCCGGTGGCCACGCACAGTGCGACGCCGGCACCGGCCAGGGCCAGGGCACCGGCACAGGCGCACCAGCTTCCTCGTCGCCCGGCGCGTTCGACCAGGGCACCGGTCAGGGTGCCGAGAAGCCCGCCCAGGCCCAGGGCGACCCACAGCCACCCCACCCGCTCCGCGGCCACGGCACCCGACCCGGTGAGCAGCAGCGGCCCGAACGTCCAGATCAAGGACGATCCGGCACCGGCGAGCAGCGCCGCAGCGCCCGGGACGAGCAGGGGCCACCACGCCCCAGGAGGCGGAGCTGACGCCGGACCCGAGGCGGGGGCCTGCGGAGCGGCCAGGTCGGTGCGCGCCCGTACGCGGTGCCACACCGCCGCCGTGGCCACCGCGCACACCAGGGCCATGAGCAGCCATGCCGGGCCGACCGAGGGGACGGCGGACGCCAGCAGGCCCGCTGCGATGACACCCACGGCCGTGCCCGTGTTGGCCACGGACTGTGCCGTCGACGTGGCCTCGGGGACGACGACCGCGTCGATGATCGGCACCAGGGCGGGGGAGGCGAAGCCCCCGCCCATGCCGCCGATGAAGACCGCGACGACGAACACCACCGGGTCCGAGGTCACCGCCACCCCCACGCACCCGGTCGTCGCGGTGGCCCCGGCGAGGGCCGCCCCTGCCCGCGGACTGCGGTCCACCAGACGGGCGGCCACCACGGCGGCCAACGAGTAGGAGGTGAACTGTGCGCCGGCCGCCCAGCCCAGCACCCCGGCCAGCTCCGGGCGCTGGACCGCCAGGTACGGAGCGAACAGCCCGACCCCGAAACGGGCCATCCCGTAGGTGGCGGCGATCAGCAGCATTCCCGCCACCGCGGTGCCCATGCCCGTGCTGCGCCGTGCCGGCGCGGAAGGTGCGGTCATCACATGCCCCTCTGGTATAACGCTCGTTTCATTGTAACGAACGTTATACTAGTTCCATGGCCGATCCGCAGCACACCCGCGACCGCATCCTCGACGCCGCCGAGAACCTGTTCTTCCACGAGGGCATCACCACCACGGGCGTGGACCGCGTCGCCGCCCGGGCCGGGGTGGCGATCGTGACGCTGTACAAGCACTTCGGCTCCAAGGACAACCTGTTGCGCGAGGTGCTCACCCGCCGGCTCCACGCCTGGACCCGGCACTGGGACGACGCCGTCGCCGCCGCGCCCTGCCCGCAGGAGCGTCTGGTGGCGATCTTCGACGCCGTCGAGACCTTCCGGGCCTCCTCCGGTCCCACCCAGTGGTGCTGCTTCCTGGCCACCGCCTCCGAACGCCCCACCCCTGGGGACGGGATCAGCGACCCGGTGTTCGAACTGATCCACCAGGACACCCAGCTGGTCACCGAGCGGCTGGCGGAGCTGGCCCGGGAAGCCCGGTGCCAGGATCCGGCCACCGTGGCCGCAACGCTGCTGCTGCTCTACAACGGGGTGCTCGCCAGTCTCTTGCGCGGCGCACCCTCGGACCCGATCACCCGTGCTCGCGTCACGGCACGGCTGCTCATCGGCTCCTGCACTGATGGGGGCGCACCCCCGACGACCACGGCCGGCTCGGGCTGACGGAGTCCCGTGCCGCGGGAGCGGTCAGCGCCGCGCCGGGGGACGACCTGGGGAACTCGCTGGACCTGCACAGCACCGTGTTCGCCGCCGACGACCTCGACGCCGCGGTCGCCGGCCGGCGAACCCGCGGCACGGAACTCGCCGGCGAGGGGCGGAGTCCGTCCGCCGGCACCTGGCGCACCCCGACGGGCCGTGCGGACGGGCGAGGACACCCGCACCGAGGAGAGCGTCCTTCGGACTGCCTGACCCGCCCGTCCCCCGGAGATGCACAGCACACGGGACGCCGGCTCCGTCCCGGGCTCCGGAACCACTGGCTCCGCCCCGGCCGCGCGCTCACAGCGTGCGCGGAGGAGGACCGATGATCTCGATGTTGTGACGAGCAGCGGCAGCGGCAAGTGCCACGGGGTCCACCGGTCCCGGTTCGGGCAGCACCCGCTCCTGGGCCGGCGTGCCGGCCTCCGCGGTGAACTCCTCGAAACCGGCCGGCACGGTGATCTGCAAGGTGTGCAGGGGCTGGTCCGCGGCAACCCGGAACGTATGCGCTGAACCGACCGGCAGGAACACGAAGTCCCCCGGACCGGCGTCGAGCACCTTCCCATCGCACTCGAAGCGGGCCTGACCCGAGATGACGTAGAAGACCTCGTCCTCCACGAGGTGGCGGTGCACCGGAGGGGCGAACCCGGGAGGATTCACGAAGTCCAGGACGGTCAGGTGGTGCCGCGTGCTGGCACCCTCCACCTTGACCGTCACCAGGCTGCCGAGGAACCAGAACGGGTTTCCCTCCTCGGCCTTCAAGACATAGCCGCCTGCCGTGGAGGCCGGTGTTTCCGTCATGACGTCCCTGCTCTCCTCGAGACGGACCGTGGATGGATGGCCACTGTACTCCCGCAGACCGCCACCGCGGAACAGGTCGGTTCACCCACCCGTCCGTCGAGCTCCGAAGATCGACGCCGCCCCGGAGGGCGTCGTCCGTCCGAGAGCGGCCCAAGGGCCTCGGCCCCGGTCCTACACGTGGACGCGCGGGTGGGCGAGGCCCTCCGCGGTGATGGTGCTGAACACGGCGTCGGCGAGGACCCGCTCGTGCCGGGCGGCTCCGGTGGGACCCAGGCGCATCAGCCCGACCACGGCCCGGCGCGCCCCCGCCAGCAGCTGCGGGTCCGAGAGCAGCCGCCCTCCCATCTCCCCGGCCGGGCCCTCGGCGTGCTGGGCAGGCACCGGGACGCCCTCCACGTCCAGGTAGCACGACCGTGGGGAGTAGACCCGGTCCACCACCGGCGCCGGGGCCAGGGCCAGGCACACCAGGGGCTCCTGTCCATCCCCGTCCGGGTCCTCCACCACGGTGGCGACCGCCACTCCGTGCACCCGCAGCCGGACCAGCTGCTGCGGATCCCCCACCGGGACCTCGGAGCCGACGACCGTCTCCACCGCCCAGAAGGTGCCCTCGGTCGCCACCGGATCCGGCAGCACCAACGCCACGTAGTGGGCCAGGAACCCCAGCAGGACCTCGTAGCCGCCGGTGCCCACCAGCCGGCGCAACCGGGGGTTCAGCACCGTCCCCGGACATCCCGTGCACGCGATGGGCCGGCGCCGGCCGCCCAGGAAAGCGCGCTGCTCCACAGGGGCCACCACCGCGTCCAACGGACTGGGAGCGGCGGGAAAGTCGTCGGGGCTGAGGCCGAGAAGGTCGTTCATGATCTCCTCCGAGAGCACGGTCCAACAGGGGGGCGCCTGCACGGAGCACGGGCAGGCCGTGAGCTGATCCTCCCCCGCGGGGCGACAGGGACAGAAGGCCCCCGAGGTCTCGAGTTCCTGCGAACCTCCTGTGCGCCGCCCAGCGGCACGGACGGCACCACCTGATCCCCTCGTCATGGCAGCATCTCCTGCTGCACCACGTCCCGCCGCTCCCGTGTCCCGCCGCCCGGCGTCCCGCGGTCCACGGCTCGTGGACGCAATGTGACGAACGGCGGACCGGAGCACCGGGGACGGAAGTGGGGACAAGATGAATCTGGATCCTTTCCTTACCGCGCGGTACGGTCGGTTCATCACGCGAGGTGACCAGCCGGGGGGCTGAGCCGCTGAGCGTGGACCATGCCGGAGCGCTCGGTCGGGGGGCCCAGCCGCTCGGCATCGGTCGGATTGCCGCCGCCCTGGCGGCAGAGGACACGGGGCCGTACGGCCTGTCGTCGGGGGGCGACTTCTCTGCCACCGGGGCGGCGGCCCTCACACCCTCCCGACCCGGTCACGCGCCCGTCGAAGGTCCTCCCCGCTCATCCGGCTCGCAAGGACCGGACGGCCGGGGCCACCACAGGCGACCCCGCCCGCCCCGGGAGCAGGGCCGGCGTCAGTGACCGCGCAGAACCCACATGCCCCCGCGCGTGCCCTCGCGACGGCGCAGAAGTCCGCTCGTCCCACCACGACCACGCAGGAGCAGCACATGGACGGCACCCGCCCGGCCGGCGCGGACGCGGCCCGCGCCGCGTCCATCCTGGACCCCCTCGCCCGCGAGGCCGCGTTCGCCGCCCTGCTCCCCGTCCTGGAACGGCTCGTCGGCGAGGCCGGCGCCGATGCCCGCCTCAGCCCCGACGCCCGCCGCATCCTGCGCGCCGTGGCCCGCACCAAGCCCGGGAACACCCTGGCTCTCGCGGACCTCGCAGCCCGCGGCAGCACCCCCAAGACCCGGGTCCCCGCCGCCCTGGACGAACTGGCCGACCGCGGTTACCTCGCGCGACTGGCCCGGATCGCTCCGCACCTGACGGCGGCGCTGCCCGCACCGACGTGCACGGCGCCTGCCGGCGCCCTCGGAGCGGAGCCGCGCCACCAGCGCGACCCCTGACTCCCGGTGCGGGCGCCAGGAAGGGCGCAGGAGGACCGGCCGGCCGCTACCGCCCGGCGTCGTCGCCGGACGGCGGTCCCTGCCGGTGGCCGAGCTCGACACTGCTGACGTCCTGGTGCGCCAACCGCCGCAGCGCCGCCAGCACCGGCTCGACGATCGCGGTGCCGAGCACCGCGTGCTCCACGGCAGCGCCCGGGTCATCCCTCGGGACCCCGGCGATGTCGATCTGCGCGATGGCGCGCACGTGCTCGCCGTAGCCGAGCAGCCGCTGCTCCTCGATCGGCATGCCCACCGACTCCGCGGCGGCGAGGGCCCGCTCGAGCTGGGCGACCGCCGGGTAGTGGGGGTCGTACACCCAGCCCAGCGCCTCGATCGCAGCGCGGGCCCGCGGGTGCCCCTCCTCGTGCTCCTCCACGTAGGGCGGCAGGGCCGCGACGGCCTGGCCGAGGGTGGTGAAGAGGTCGTCGGGCGAGGAGTCGATCAGGTCGAGGACGGTCCTGGTCCGCGCCACGCTCAGCCCCACGACGTCGGTCAGCGCGCGGATGAGGGCCAGCCGGTGCAGGTGGCCCTCGCCGTACTGCGCCTGGGTGGCGCTGGTGGCCCGCCCCGGCGGCAGCAGCCCCTCCCGGAGGTAGTACTTCACGGTCGCGAGCGGAACGCCCGACCGTTCGGCGAGGGAGGAGATGCGCACGGTGACCCCTTGATCAGATAGTGGTGGTATCCAATAATGGACATCATAACTATCCAATGTTAGCCGGTCGTCCCGTCGAGGAGCCATCATGCACACGACCACCCACCCCTCCGCCCAGGCCCTCGTGCGCGCCCGGCACCACGGGCCGCTGCTGGTCCTGGCTCTCGCCATGGTCGTGCTCGTCCTGATCAGCACCGCCGGCGTCCTCCTGGATCCCCGGGAGCTGCTCGGGGCGCCGGTGTGGGCCAAGCCCCTGAAGTTCTCCCTGTCCGTGCTGATCTACGCGGTGTCGCTGGCCTGGCTGCTGCCCCTGCTGGAGCGGGGACGCCGGCTCGCCTGGTGGGCGGGCACGGCGACCGCGGTCCTGCTGGGCGTCGAGATGGTGATCATCGTCGGCACCGCGGCCGCCGGGGTGCGCAGCCACTTCAACGTCTCCTCCCCACTGGCGACGACCCTGTGGAGCGTGATGGGCACCTCCATCGCCGGCGCCTGGGTGGCCGCCCTGCTGGTCGCGGCCCTGCTGTTCCGCGCCCGCCTCGGCGACCGCGGGCGCACCCTCGCCGTCCGGGCGGGCCTGCTCATCGCCCTGCTCGGCATGGCGCTCGGCTTCCTCATGACGATCCCCACCGACCAGCAGCTCGCCGGGTTCGAGGGCGTGGCCGGGGCCCACACCGTGGGCGGGCCCGACGGCGGGGCGGGTCTGCCCCTGGTGGGATGGAGCACCGAGGCGGGCGACCTGCGCATCCCGCACTTCGTGGGGATGCACGCGCTGCAGGTCCTCCCCCTGACCGCGCTGCTCCTGGAGCTGGCCGCCCGACGGGTGCCCGCCCTGCGCCGGGAGTCGGCGCGGGCGGGCCTCCTCCGGGTGGGCACCGCCCTCTACCTCGGCGTCCTCGCCCTGCTCACCGTGCAGGCCCTGGCGGGGCAGCCGCTCCTGCGCCCGAGCGGCGCCGTCCTCGCCGCCGGTGCCCTGCTCGTCACCGCGGCGGCCGTCGCGGCGGGCCGCGTCGTGGCGATCACCGGGCGGGCACCCGGGCGGACACCGGGTTCTCCAGCGTCCCGGCGTACTGCAGGGACGAGGCCTGGTCCGTGAGGTCGACCATCTGCAGGGTGTTGAGCAGCTGCAGCCGGTTGAGGCAGGAGTGCTCGAAGCGGGGCGCGAAGAGGGGCACCCGCTGCGCGCCGACCGGGTCGGCGTCGGCCACGGCCTGGAGGCACTGCGCCGCGAGCTCCCAGAACGTGCCGGCCGCGAGCAGCCCCTCGGCCTCGAGCAGACCCGCGAGGTGGCGCAGCACGCCGTCGAAGACGTCGGTGTGCACGGACAGGGCGGCCGTGGCAGGGTCCACGACGTGGCGGATCCGTTCGAGGCCCTCCGGCAGGGGCCGGTCGGTGACGACGGCCACCTCCTCGCCGATGTCCTTCATGATCACCCGCCGCGGGACGTGCTCGTGCAGCACCAGGACCACGTTCTCGCCGTGGGGCATGAACACGAGGTCGTGGGCGAGCAGGCACCGGGCGACCGGGGCGAGGTAGGCGTCGAGCAGCCGCTGCACCCAGTCCTCGGCGCTCAGCCCGGACTCCCGCACGTGCACGGAGACCAGCGGGGTGCCGAGGGCGTCGACGTGCAGCAGGGACGCCAGGGTCGCCAGCCGTTCCCCCGGCCCGGTCCGCTGCGCAGGGCTCTCCCGCCACAGTGCGGCGAGCATCCTGGTGTGCGGACCCTCCTCCCCGTGGCCCGAGGCCGCCGCGCGGTGGTAGGCGTCCCCGGTGTAGCCGACGGCCGCGACCTCCCGCAGGACCGAGAACCCGGCCTCGGCCAGCGCCGGGTCGGCGGCGACGAGCTCGGCCACCCAGTCGTTGATCGCCGGGGTGTCACGCATGTACCGGGGGGAGAGCCCGCGCAGGAAGCCCATGTTCTGCACGGCCAGGGCCGTCTTCACGTAGTGCCGCTCGGGACGGGTCGTGTTGAAGAAGGTGCGCACGGACTGCTGGGCCCGGTGCTCGTCACCGGTCTCCCCCAGCAGCACGAGGTCCCGGCGGGCGAGGTCGGGGGCGAAGGTCACGGTGACGCGGTGCTCCCACTGGTGGGGGTGCACCGGCAGGAACCGGTAGTCCTGCGGGTCCAGGCCCAGCCCGGTCAGCCGGGCCCGGAAGCGCTCGATAACCTCCGGGTCCAGCTCCCCGGCGTACAGCGCGTCCTCGTCGAGACCCCGCGCGGCGTCGAACCGGCTGAGCGCCCGGCGCGCGGCCACCCAGACCAGGCGCACGGGCCGGGCCGCCTCGGGGGCGTACCGGTCGTGCTCGGTGACGCCGAGGCCGATCCGGCCGTTGTTGGCCACGAAGCCGGGGTGGCCCTCGGTCATGGCGGCCTCGACCTCCTGGAAGCCGGCGCGCGCCAGCGCCGCGGCGGGCCGGGTGCGGTGCACCAGCTTGTACGCCGCGGAGGCGAGGGTGCTCGCGATCTCCTCCAGGTAGGTGGCGAGCAGGTGCGGGGGGATGCCGAGGACCGGGGCGAGCTCGGTGACGAGGGCCTGGGCGTCGAGCTCGGCGTCGGCGCCGTCCACCGTCCGGCGCAGCGACCCCTCGTCGAGCACCCAGTGCTCCAGCTCGGTGCGCCGGGCCCGGAACCGGTAGCGGGCGCGGCCGGCCCGGACCTCGAACACGCCGTCGCCCACCGGCTCGGGGCGGAGCAGCCGCTCGTGGGCGAACTCGGCGAGGGCCTTGCAGCTCAGGTGACGGTGGGCGGTCCGCATCGGGTGCAGGCCCAGGTGGGCGGGCGCGCCGGGGAGCTCGCCGGCGGGCGGGACCGGGCGGGCGGCCCCCGCGAGCTCCGAGGCCTCGAACTGCCCGCGGGTGCAGGTGCTGAGCAGCGCCGTCTTGCCGGGCAGGGCCAGCGGCCCGTGGACCGCGAAGCCCGCCCGGGCGTTGAGCCGGTGGACGGCCTCGTTCCGGACGTCGGGCTCGACGACGACGCGGTGGGTCCCGGCCCGCCCGAACAGCCGGCGGAGCGTGGCCGCCATGAGGGCAGCGCTCGTCCCGGGCACGGGGGTCCGGGCCGGGGCGAGCAGCAGGTGCATCCCCACGTCGCCGGCGCGGTGGGCGTAGCGGCCGGCGAGGAGGACCTCGGCGGGGTCGTAGGTCTCCACGACGCCGAGGGGGACGCCGTCCAGCCGGGCCAGCAGGGCCTCGCAGCGGGGGTGGGCGGCGACGGCCTCGAAGGCGTGCCGGACGGCGCCGGGGTCGGCGTCGAGCATGCCCCAGAACCGGGACCGGGGGTGGGTCAGCCACGCGTGGAGCAGCTCGACGGTGGGCCCGTCGAGCGGCAGCGGCTCGAGGGTGAGGACGCCGCCGGGGGTGGCGAAGCGGTCGGCGTCGGAGCGGTCGG
>JAPSHS010000023.1:12621-22972 GCA_031179495.1 Kocuria sp.
AGCGGTCGGCGTCGGAGCGGTCGGTGGGAGTGGGGTGCGGGGTGCTCATGCGGTCTCCTGGGGGATGCCGAAGGTCTGGAAGGCGATGGCGGGCTCGACGGGGTAGACCTCCCGGCCCGTCACGGCCCGGAGGATGACGCTGTTGCGGTAGGCGCCCATGCCGAGGTCGGGGGCGGTCAGCCCGTGGGTGTGCACCTCCGCGTTCTGCACCCAGATCCGCGAGCGCCCGTGGTCCACCGCGTAGTCGCGGGAGACGTCGTAGCGGCCGGCGGCGTCCCAGGCGATCTCGTCGCGCACCGGGTCGAGGAAGGCGGGGACCTCGGTGCGGTAGCCGGTGGCCAGCACCAGGGCGCCCGTCGTGTGCCGCCAGGGACGCTCGAGCTCGTCGTCGCGCAGCTCCAGCTCCACCGACCGGGCCGGGGCGTTCCAGAGGGCACCGGTCAGGGTGGTGTTCGTGGTGAGCAGCCCCGCCGGGCGCCCGTGCACCGAGCGGCGGTAGAGCAGGTCGTGGATCTCGTTCACGAGGTCCCCGCTGATGCCCTTGTACAGGCTCGCGTGCTCGCGGTTGAGCCGGTCCCGCCGGCGCATGTCGAGGCCGTGGAAGTGGTCGACGTACTCGGGGGAGGTCATCTCGAGCGTGAGCTTGGTGTACTCCATCGGGAAGAACCGCGGGGAGCGGGTGATCCAGTCGACCCGGGGGCCGTGCGCCCCGGCGCGCTCGAGCAGGTCCCGGTAGACCTCCGCGGCAGACTGGCCGCTGCCGAGCACGGTGACGCCGTCCTGCGCCAGGAGCTCCTCGCGCCGGGACAGGTAGTCGCCGGCGTGCAGGACGGGCCCCGCGCCGAGGTCGACGCCCTCCGGGACCCACGGCACGGTGCCCACGCCGAGGACCAGGCGCCGGGTCCGCCACCGCTCCGTCCCGGTGCGGGTCCGGGCGGTGACCGTGTAGGCGTCCCGGGCGGGGTCTCGCTCGACGGCGACGACCTCCCGGCCCCAGTGCAGGCTGCCGAGCTGCTCGCTCGCCCACCGGCAGTAGGCGCTGTACTCGGCGCGCAGCGGGTTGAAGTCCTCCCGGATGTAGAAGGGGTAGAGCCGTCCGGTCCGCTTGAGGTAGTTCAGGAAGGACCAGGGGGAGGTCGGGTCGGCCAGCGTGACGAGGTCGGCGAGGAAGGGGACCTGGACGGTGGCGTCCTCGAGCATCAGCCCGGGGTGCCAGTCGAAGCCGTCGCGGGCGTCGAGGAAGACCGCGTCGAGGTCCTCGAGGGGCGCGGCGAGACAGGCGAGGCCCAGGTTGAAGGGGCCGATCCCGATGCCCAGCAGGTCGTGGACACGGTCGGTCGCGGCGGCCATCAGCGGGCTCCGGCCGCGGCGGCCACCGGCAGGGCGTCCCGCGCGGCGGACCGGACCAGGTCGAGCACCCGTTCGACGTCGGCCGCCGTGGTCAGCGGGTTGAGGAACGTGAACTTCAGGCACCGGCGGCCGCCGACGACGGTCGAGGCCACGACCGCGCGCCCCGAGTCGAAGAGCGCGGTCCGGACCGCCTCGACGAGACGGTCCGTCTCGTCTTCGTCGATCCCCGGGGGCCGGTGCCGGAACAGGACGGTGGAGAGCACGGGCCGGGCCACGAGCTCCATGTCGGGGGCGTCGGCCACGATCCGGCCGGCCTCCTGCGCGAGGTCCAGCACCCGGTCCAGGGCGCGGCCGAGCTCCGGGGCCCCGACCGTGCGCAGGGTCATCCACAGCTTGAGCGCGTCGAAGCGCCGGGTGGTCTGCAAGGACTTGTCCACGAGGTTGGGCCGCACCGCGTGGCGGGGGTTGAGGTACTCGGCGCTCCAGGTGGAGAAGCGCAGGTTCCGCCCCCGGCGCAGCATCAGCGCGGACGCCGCGACCGGCTGGAACCAGGACTTGTGGAAGTCCACGCTCACGGAGTCCGCGCGCTCGATCCCGTCCAGCAGGTGCCGCCGGGTGGGCGAGACGAGCAGGCCCCCGCCGTACGCGGCGTCCACGTGCAGCCACACGTCGTGGTCGCGGCACGTGTCCGCCACCACGGGCAGCGGGTCGATCACGCCGAGGTCCGTGCTCCCCGCGGTGGCCACGACGGCGGCGACCTCTCCGCCGGACGCGGCGACGTCGTGCAGGACCCGCTCGAGGGCGACGGCGTCCAGCGCCCCGCCCCGGTCGGCCGGCACGGACACGACCGCGTCCGCGGACAGCCCGAGCAGGTGGGCGGCCTTGGCCACGCTGAAGTGCGCGTGCTCGCCCGCCACGATCCGCAGGCGCCCGAGGCGTTCCTGCCGGGAGGCGGGGTGCGGGCGGGAGAGCCGGTCCTCGCGGGCGGTGAGGAGGGCCTGGAAGTTCGACTGGGTGCCGCCGGAGGTGAACACCCCGTCCGGCGCGCCCGCCGCGGGGAAGCCGATCCGGTCGGCGGTCCAGTCCACGAGCCGCTGCTCGATCAGGGCGGCGGTGGTGCTCTGGTCCCACGTCTCGACCGCCGTGTTCACGGCCGCGGTGAGGGCGTCGGCGGCCACCGCGGGGATGGCCACCGGGCAGTTGAGGTGGGCCATGTAGCCGGGGTCGTGGAAGTGCACCGCGTGGTCGAGGTAGAGCCGGCGCGTCTCCTCGAGCACGGCGTCGAGGTCCTCCAGGGGCCGGTCGAGGTCGACCGCCCCGATGAGGTCCTCGAGCTCCTCGGGCGTGGCGGCGGAGCGCGGGCGGTCCGTGCCGGCCAGGTGGACGGCCACCGTGTCGACGGCGCCGTGCAGGGCACGGGCGTACTGGGCCGGGGTGCGGCGGGTGAGCAGGAAGTCGTTCATGGGCTCCTCGCAGGGGGTCGGTGGGGCCGGGGGTCGGCCTCGGACTGAGGCAAGGCTTACCTAACCACATCGTCGCGGCGATTACATCACGTCTGTGTTGCGTATTCCTCGGGTCACGTCCTAGGGTGAGCCGTGTCCTGTGGTTAGGCAACCCTTGCCTAACCCCCCTCCGCACCGACGGCCCGGCCGTCGACGTCCGAAAGGGTGGCCGTGGCCTCTCTGCTCCCCCGCGCTCCGCACCCCCTGCTCCCCGCCCGCCGCGCCCTCGCGCCGGCCGCCCTGCTGACCGCCGGGGCCCTGCTGCTCACCGGGTGCTCCACCGGGGCCACGGGCGGGACCGCCGCCGAGTCCGGTGCCACGTGCTCGGAGGAGGCCACCGGCGGGTTCCCCCGCACCGTGCAGCACGAGTTCGGCGAGACCACGATCGAGGAGGCGCCCGAGCGGGTGGCCACGGTGTCCTGGGCGAACCACGAGGTCGCGACCGCCCTGGGCGTCGTCCCGGTCGGGATGCCCGCCCTGGACTTCGGCGCCAACGCGAACGGGTCCACCGACTGGTTCGACGCGGCGCTGGAGGAGTGCGGCGCCGAGGCCCCGGAGACCTACTCCGAGACGGACGGCATCAACTTCGAGGCGATCGCCGCGCTCGAGCCCGACGTCATCCTGGGCGCCTACTCCGGGCTGACGCAGGAGGACTACGACAAGCTCTCCGAGATCGCCCCCGTCGTCGCCTACCCCGAGGACGCCGTGGCCTACGGGACGTCCTGGCAGGACTCCACGGAGCTCATCGGCCGGGCCCTCGGCCGGGAGGAGCGGGCGGCGGAGGTCGTGGCGGACGTCGAGCAGCGGCTCGCGGATGCCGCGGCCGAGCACCCGGAGCTGGAGGGCACGTCCTTCGTGTACGGCACGCTCGACCCGTCCGCGGCCGACCAGATCTTCGCCTACACCGCGGTGGACAACCGCCCCAAGTTCCTCGAGTCCCTCGGCATGGTCCAGTCCGAGGCGGTCGCGGAGGCCGCCCAGGGCAAGGAGGACGAGTTCTACATCACCTGGTCCCCGGAGCGGGCCGACGAGCTGACCTCCGACGTCTTCGTCAGCTGGGCCGAGGACGAGGGCGTGCGCGAGGCCATCGAGAACGACCCCCTGCTCAGCCGCGTCCCTGCAGTCGCCGACGACGCCCTGGTGCTCCAGAGCGACCAGCAGGAGGTGCTCTCGGTCTCGGCGGCCTCCCCGCTGAGCATCCCGTGGGCCCTGGAGAATGTCCTCCCGGACATCGCCGAGGCCGCGGCCTCCGCCGGCGGCCGGTGAGGTCCCGGTCCCGTTGAGCAGCACGAGCACGGCCGCCCCGGCCGCTCCCCCGGTCCCCGGCGCCCCCGTGCGGCGCCGGGGCCCCGCCCTGCTCGCCGCCCTCCTGCTCCTGGGGCTCTCCGCGGCGGCGTCCCTGTTCTGGGGCGCCCGCCCGGTGGACCCGGCCACGGTGGTCTCGGTGCTCGCCGGGCTGCCCGCCGCCCTGCTGGACGGAGGCTGGTCCCAGCTCTCCGCCGGCCTGGGCATCGACGCCGCCGTGGTGCAGAGCCGGATCCCGCGGACCCTGACCGCCGTGCTCGCCGGAGCGGGCCTCGCCGTGGCCGGTGCCGGGATGCAGGGCGTCAGCCGCAACCCCCTGGGCGATCCGGGCCTCCTGGGCCTGACCGCCGGCGCCTCGTGCGCCGTGGTGCTCGGCATCGGCTGGCTCGGCGTGGTGGCGACCTGGCAGCTGACCGCGCTCGCCCTCGCCGGCTCCGGGGTGGCCGCCGCGCTCGTCTTCGGATCCTCCCTGCTCGGCGGGGGCTCCCCCACCCCGGCGGGCCTCGTCCTGTCCGGCGCCGCCGTCAACGCCGGCTTCACCGCGCTGACCACCTCCGTGGTGCTGTCCCTGCCCGCGGTGCTGGACCGCTTCCGGTTCTGGAGCATCGGCTCGGTCGCCCGCGCCGAGAGCACCGACCTCACCGCCGTGGCCCCGCTCGTGCTCCTCGGCGTGCTCCTCGTGCTGGGGGGCTCCTCGGGGCTCAACGCCATGGCCCTGGGCGACGAACTCGCGCACGGGCTCGGAGTGGACCTCGGCCTGCAGCGCGTGCTGGTCTTCGTGGGCGTGGTCCTGCTCGCCGGCTCCGCGACCGCCCTGGCCGGACCCATCGTCTTCGTGGGCCTGCTCGTCCCCCACGCGGTGCGCCGCCTCCTCGGCGGCGACTACCGCTGGATCGTGCTGTTCAGCGCGGTCCTCGGGCCCGTGCTGCTCCTGCTGGCCGACGTCCTGGGGCGCGTGCTCACTCCGCCGCAGGAGATCCACGTGGGCGTGACCACGGTGGTCCTCGGCGTGCCCGTGCTGCTGGTGCTGCTGCGCCGGGGCCGGAGCGTGACCCTGTGACCGGCACTCTGCTCGTCCCCGCGGCCGCCCCCGAGGACACCGGCGCCGCCGACGCGCTCCGGGAGCTGCGCCGCGCCCGCGCCCGGCGCACCCGGCGGGCCGTGGCCCTGCTCGCCCTCGCGCTGCTCGCGGCCCTGGCCGTGCGCGTGCTGCTCGGGCGCTACACCGTGACGATCCCCGACTTCTTCGCGATCCTGGCGGGCGAGCGCATCCCCGGAGCGAGCTTCATCGTCCTGCAGGAGAAGCTGCCGCGCGCGGTGCTGGGCGCCCTCGCCGGGATCGCCCTGGGCTGCTCCGGGGCGCTGTTCCGCCGGGTGCTGCGCAATCCCCTGGCCAGCCCTGACATCCTGGGCATCACCTACGGGGCCGCGGCGGGAGCCGTGGCCGGCACCGCCCTGTGGGGCCTGCGGGGCACGGCCGTGTCCTGGGCCGCCCTGGCCGGTGCGCTCCTGGCCGCGGCCCTCATCGCCACCGCATCGGTGCGCCTGCGCGGCGGCGGGATCGTGGGCGAGCGGTTCCTGCTCGCCGGCATCGGCGTGGCCGCCCTGGCCCAGGCCGTCACCGCCGCCATGCTGACGCGGCTGGCCCTGAACTCGGCGCAGGACGCCGCGGTGTGGACCGCGGGCTCCCTGAGCGCGGCCACGTGGGAGCGGATCACCGTGCTGGGCGCCTGCCTGCTGCTGGCGGTGCCCGCGGCCGTGGCCGTGCACCGGGCGCTCGAGCCCGCCGAGCTCGGTCCCGAGCTCGCGGCGGGCCTGGGGGCGCACCCGGGCCGCAGCCGGGCCCTCGCGCTGGGGGTGGGCGTGCTGCTCGCCGCCGCGGCGACGGCCGCGACCGGCCCGCTGGCCTTCGTGGCCCTGATGTCCACCCCGGTGGCGACCGCCCTGACCCGCGGGCGGACCTCGATCCTGGCGTGCGCCCTCGTGGGCGCGGTGGTCGTGGTGGCCGCCGACTCCGTGGGCTCGGACCTGCTGTCCGGGACGCAGCTGCCCGCCGGCGTGGTGACCGGGGCCGTGGGCGCGCCCGTGATGCTGTGGCTGCTCGTGCGGCAGCGGAGAGGAGCAGCGGCATGAGTCCCGAACTGCACGCCGTGGCGGATCCCGCGGCCGACGCCCCGGCGTTCCGGATGCGCGGGCTGTCCCTGGGCTACGGCGACCGCGCCGTGGTGCGGGAGGTCGACCTGGACATCCCGCACGGCGGCACCACCGTGCTCATCGGCGCCAACGGGTGCGGCAAGACGACGCTGCTCAAGGGCCTGTCCCGGCAGCTCAAGCCGCTCGCCGGGACCCTCGAGGCCGACGGCCGCGGCGTGCGCGAGTGGCACGCCCGCCAGTACGCCCGCTCGGTCAGTCTCCTGCCGCAGTCCCCGGTGGTGCCGGAGGGCCTGACCGTCGCGGAGCTCGTGGAGCGCGGACGGCACCCGCACCGCCGCTGGTGGGGCGCCCCCTCCCCCGACGACGACGCGGCCGTGGCCAGGGCCATGGAGCTCACCGAGCTCACCGCCCTGGCCGGGCGCCCCGTCGAGGAGCTCTCCGGCGGGCAGCGCCAGCGGGTCTGGATCGCCCTGTCCCTGGCCCAGCGGGCGCGGACGATGCTGCTCGACGAGCCCACGTCCTACCTGGACCTGGCCCACCAGGTGGACCTGCTGGACATGCTCCGCGGGCTCGAGCACCCGGACGGGCCGGGCCGGGCCACCGTCGTGGCCGTGCTGCACGAGCTCAACCTCGCCGCCCGCGTCGCGGACCGGCTCGTGGCGATGGCCGCGGGGCGGATCGTGGCCGTGGGCTCCCCCGCCGAGGTGCTGACCCCGGAGCTGCTGGCCGAGGTGTTCGGGCTGCGCGCCGACGTCGCCCGGGACCCCGTGGGCGGGCGGCCCGTCGTCCTGCCCCGCGGGCGGGCCCGGGAGGGCCCGCACCCCGCACCACCCGCCGACCCCGTGGCCCTGGACCCCGCACCGGGGGCCCGTCCCGCCGAGACCGTGAGGAACCTGCCGTGACCGTCACCCGCATCCCCGAGGCCGCCCCGGCCGCCCCCGTGCTCTGCGTCGAGGCCGCCGTCACGTCCGTGACGCAGCTGTGCCCGTCCTTCCGCCGCATCACCCTGGCGGGACCGGAACTGGGCGGCCTCTCCCCCGCCCTGCTCGGGGCCGGGGACCCGACCCGGTGCCGGGACGCCTACATCAAGCTGCTCGTCCCGCCGCCCGGGCGGGAGCCCCAGCGGGCGGACCTGTCCCTGGGCCTGCGGGAGGGCTGGTTCGCCCGGCCCGCCGAGGAGCGCGGCTGGATGCGCACCTACACCGTGCGCGGCGTCCGGCGCACCACCTTCTGCGGGATCGTGGTGCCGGAGCTCGTGATCGACGTCGTGGTGCACGGCGGGCACGGCCAGGACGGGCCCGGCAGCCGGTGGGCGGCCGCCGTGGCCCCCGGCGAGCGCGTGTACCTGCTGGGGCCCGGACCGCAGGAGCGGCCGTGGGCGGCCTGGGACCACGGCGGCGCGCAGCACGTGCTCGCCGTCGGGGACGAGACCGCGGCCCCGGCCCTCATGTCCGTCGCGGAGGAGTTCGCGGACAGGCCCCACGAGGCCGCCGCGGACGGGACCCGCGCCCGTCTCGACGTGGTGCTCGAGGTGCCGCACCGCGACGACGTCGCCGTCCACCGACTGCCCGCCGAGCTGCCGGACGTGCGCCTGCACGTCCTCCCCCGCGCCGGGAGCGGGGCGCCCGTGGGGCACGGGCACCGCGCCGCCGCGCGGCTGGCCCGCCTGCTGGAGCTCCCGGGCGGGGCCGTGGACGACGTCCTGGCGGGCCGGCGCCCGCAGCGCGGGCAGCAGGCCCCGCTGCGGGCGAGCGAGCGGCCCGACGAACCCCGCGCCTGGTCGGTGGCGGCCCCCGGGCGCGCCGACGTCCCCTACGTGTTCCTGGCCGGGGAGTCCGGCACGGTCAAGGCGCTGCGCCGGCTGTGCGTGGACGCCGCGGGCATCCCCAAGGACCACGTCTCCTTCATGGGCTACTGGCGGCAGGGCCAGGCGGAGTCCTGAGCCCGGCGCCGGGCAGGGTCGCCCCGCCCGGGGTGCAGCCGGTGGGCAGCCGGGCGGGGTCGCCCCCGCACATCGTCCTCGCCCGCCCGGAGATGCGGGCCGCGGCGGCGCGGGCCTGCGGGTGCCCGGACGCGCCCGGCCCCAGCGGGACGCGGCAGGAGTCGTAGTAGCAGTGCCCGTCGTGGGCGGACTCCGGGGTGTGGGCCGGAGCGGGCGCGATCGTCGAGGGCGGACCGGTCGTGAAGCCGGGCAGCGGACCCGCCCGGGGAGCGTGCACGGACTGCAGCCGCCGGATCGCCGCCAGGTGGCGGTCCCGGACCACCTCCGGCTCGCGCCCCCGGTGGAGGTCGACACGGAGGGTCGCAGTGGTGGATCGCGGTGGTGGAACGCAGCACGGCGCGGTGGCCGCTCAGCTCCCCGCGGTCCGGGCGGTGATGCGCAGGACGGCGTCGTCGTCGCCGTTGGCGGTGGTCGCCCACAGCGCGCCGTCGTCGTCGAGGGTCAGGGAGCGCAGGCGTCCGTAGTCGTCCTCCAGCTCCTCCATCCGCGTGGCGCCCGTGATCCCGGAGCCCTCCACGCGGTGGACGCCCACGCCGGTGTTCTTCAGCTCCGCCACGGCGAGCGCCCCCTCCCACGCCCCCCACTGCGGACCCTCCAGGAAGGCGGCGCCGCTGACGGCGACGGTCGGGCGCCCGGAGGACCACGCCGCCTCGACCGCGTCCGGGAACTGCTCCCGGTCGGTCATCGGGACGGACTCGTCGTAGCCGGGTGCCGGGTCCCACCCGTAGTTGCCGCCGGGGCGCAGGACGTTGATCTCGTCGTCCCGGGCGGGGCCGTGCTCCGCGGACCAGATCGCGTCCGTGCCGGGCTGCACCGCGAGGCCCTGCACGTTGCGGTGGCCCAGGGTGTACACGGCGGCCGCGCTCCCCGTCCGGTCGGCGAACGGGTTGTCCCGGGGCACCGTGCCGTCGAGGTGGACCCGCAGGGTCTTGCCGCCGAGGGAGCCGAGGTCCTGCGGGTTCTCCCCCTCGGCGGCGTCCCCGGTGCCCACGCGCAGGGTGCCGTCCGGGGCGAAGCGCAGCCGGCAGCCGCTGTGCCGGCCGGAGCTGATGGGCAGCCCGTCGACCACCGTCCCGGTCCGCTCGGCCGCCCCTGCGGTCTCGTCGAGCCGCCACCGGGTGACCCTGACGTCCCGCGGCCTGCCGTCGTCCGCCTGCGTCGCGTGGCACAGGGCGAACTCCCGGGTCCGGCCGAAGTCCGGGGACACCGCCACCCCCATCAGCCCCGCCTCGCCGGCCACGAAGAGGTCGCCCAGATCGGCCTCGACCTCCCGGGTGCCCCGCTCGTCGTGGGCGAGCAGCCGGCCCCCGCGCTCCGTGACGAGAGCGGTGCCGTCCGGGGTGAGGGCCACGTCCCACGGCTGGCGCAGGCCCGCGACGACGACCTGCACCTCCAGGTCCGGGGCGGCCGCCGGGCTGCCCAGCTGCTCGTCGACCGGACCGGCGTCCCCCGCGGTGCAGGCGCTCAGCAGCAGCACCGCGGCGCACGCCGCTGCCCCCGCGGCCCGGCGGGGCGCAGCTCCCACCACGTCCCGCTGCCGCAGCGCGTCCCGGTTCCCCACGGTGTGCTCCTCTCCACCGCCCAGCATCCACCACCCGGGGCCGCGGCGGTACCCCGCCCCGGCCACGTCCTGACGGAAAAATCAAGTGGTGAACCGTTACCGGCTGCTCAGTAGGATGGGCCGGAGCCACCGGATCTTCCTGATTTCCCTGGTGGCTGGGCCGGTGCGGGACCACCTCGTGCCGGCCCGCTCTCTGTGCCGGGCGAGCGCACCAGCAGCGCGGAGAGCAGGCCCGCCGCGAGCAGCAGTCCCGCGCAGACCGGGCCGACCACCGCGAACGCCTCCCCGGCCCGCTGGGGATCGGTGAGGCCGCCGCCCTCCAGCCCGCCGACCAGCGGAACGGCGGCGACGGCCAGCAGGCCCCCGGTCCGGGCGACGGCGTTGTTCACCCCGCTGGCCAGTCCGGCCCGCCCCTCGGGCAGGGCGGCGAGGACCGTGGCCGTCAGGGGCGTGACGAGCAGCGTCAGCCCCGCCCCG
>JAPSHS010000087.1 GCA_031179495.1 Kocuria sp.
TGGCCTCGTCGCTCGTGGGGCTGTTCCTGCTCGGGGAGCAGGACCTCCTCCTCGTGCGGACCGTGCTGGTCCTCGCCGGCTCGGCGGCGACCCTGGCCTGGTGGCTCGTGCCCGTGCTCGCCTCCCGTGCCGACGCGACCCTGGACCCGGCCCGGCTGGCCCTCTTCCCGCTGACGGTCGGCCAGGTCCAGTGGGGGCAGGTCCTCGGCGCGCTCGTCGGCGTCCCCGGGGCCCTGACGGCGCTCGCGCTGGCCGGGTCGGTGCTCTCGTGGCGGTCCTCGGGGGCGGCCGTCCTCGCGGCCCTCGTCTGCCTGCCTCTCGCGCTCGCGCTGCTGTTCACCGGCTCCCGCTGCGTCACGGCCCTCGCGATCGGCCTCAGCCGCAGGCGCCGGCTCACCGAGCTCGTGTCGGTGGTCGCGCTCGTGGGCCTCGTCTTCCTCGGGCCCCTGGTCGCCGGGCTCGTGAGCGGACTGGAACTGGTGTGGGCACGGCTCCCGGACTACGCCGCGGCGCTGGCCTGGACGCCGGTGGGCGCCGTCTGGGCCCTCCCCGCGGACGTCGCCGCCGGCCGGTGGGCCGAGGCCGCCGCCCGGCTGGCCGTGACCCTGGTGACCGTGCTCGCCCTCGTGCTGGTCTGGCGGGTCGCCCAGGACCGCGCCCTCACCAGCACCGCCGGCGAGCGCGGGGCGGTCTCCAGCGAGAGCGCCGACGCGGGGCTGTTCGACCGGCTGCCGCCCCGCCCCTGGGCCGCCGTCACGGCCCGGTGCCTGGTCTACTGGTTCAAGGACCCGCGCTACTCCGCGGGCCTGCTCGTCATCCCCGCGATCGCCGTGCTGCTGTGGCTGGTCCGCGACCCCGGCGGGCCCAACGTGCTGTTCCACGCCCTGGGCCCCATGGTCGCCGCGCTGCTCGCCTACACGATCTCCGCGGACGTGTCCGCGGACAACACCGCCGTCCACCTGCACCTGCTCACGGGCGTGCGGGGGGTGCACGACCGCGCCGGGCGGGTGCTCGCGCTGCTCGTGGTCGCGGCGCCGCTGTCGGCCGTCGGGCTGCTGCTGCCGCTCGCGGTGGAGGGGCACTGGCGCCTGCTGCCGGGCCTGCTCGGGACCACGGTGCTCGCGCTCCTCGGCGGCTGCGGCCTGGCCTCGGTGATGTCCGCTCGCTACACCTACCCGGTGGCACCGCCGGGCGCCTCCCCGCTCAAGACCCCGGAGGGATTCACGGTGCTCAACGTGCTCGTGCAGTTCGTGGCCCTCGCCCTCATGCTCGTCCTCACGCTGCCCGCGGCGGTTCCCCTGCTCGTGCACGCGGCCGGGGGGAGCTCCCTGTGGGGGTGGGCGGGGCTGGCCGCCGGGGTGGTGCTGGGCCCGCTCCTGTGCTGGCTCGGGGTCGTCGTGGGCGGGCGCTGGTACGACCGGCGGGCGCCCGAGCTGCTCCAGGAGGTCGCCCGGTTCCGCTGAGCCGGCCCCGGGGCGCGCGCCCGGCGCCGGCGACGGGGTAAACTGGCGCCCATGCATCCCTTCCCAGCCTCGACCACCGGCACCCCGAGCAACGGGCTGGACGACAGCCCCTACGGCACCGATCCGGCGCAGCCGGCGGGCGGCACCAGCACCATCGAGCGCGAGGAGACCCGGGAGCTCCACGAGCCCGGCGACCACGAGCGCTTCGCGCACTACGTGCGCAAGGAGAAGATCATGGAGTCCGCCCTCTCCGGCGAGCCCGTGATCGCGCTGTGCGGCAAGGTCTGGGTGCCGGGGCGGGACCCGCAGCGGTTCCCCGTGTGCCCCACCTGCAAGGAGATCTACGAGGGCCTGCGCCCGAGCAACGACCGCGGCGACGACCAGGGCTGAGCACGGCCCTCCCGCCGAAGCGCCCGCCGCCGGCGGGCGCTTTTGCGTGGCCCGCCGCCGCGCCCCCCGTCATCCGCCGCGGCCGCCAGGCAGCGGCACCACGAGCGAAAGGACGTCGTCACCGTGTCCCAGGACGACCAGCTGTCCTTGTTCGGCGCCGCCGCCGACCTCCCCCCGGCCTATCCCGACCGCGCCGCGTGGGGCACCGCCCCCAAGCTGCGCGCCTGGCAGGCGGAGGCGCTGCAGCGCTACTTCGAGACCCAGCCCCAGGACTTCATGGCCGTGGCGACCCCCGGCGCGGGCAAGACGACCTTCGCGCTGCGGGTGGCCAAGGAGCTCTTCGACCGTGGCACCGTCAACCGCATCACGGTGGTGACCCCCACCGACCACCTCAAGCGGCAGTGGGCGGACGCCGCCGCCCGCGTGGGGCTCGCGATCGACCCCAACTTCAAGAACGCGGACGGCTCCCACGGCCGGGACTACCTGGGCGCGGCGGTGACCTACTCGCAGGTGGCCATGAAGCCGCTGCTGCACCGGGCCCGGACCGAGGCGGGCCGCACGCTGGTGATCATGGACGAGATCCACCACGCCGGCGACTCCCTCACCTGGGGCGACGGACTGCAGGAGGCCTTCGACCCGGCCGCCCGCCGGCTCGCGCTGACCGGCACGCCGTTCCGCTCGGACACCGCCCCGATCCCGTTCGTGCGCTACGCGGAGGACGGGGACGGCATCCGCCGCTCGACCTCCGACTACACCTACGGCTACGGCGACGCCCTGAAGGACCACGTGGTCCGCCCCGTGATCTTCCTCGCCTACTCGGGGCAGATGCGCTGGCGCACGAGCGCGGGCGAGGAGATGGCCGCCGAGCTCGGCGAGGGCTTCACCAAGGACATCACCGCCCAGGCCTGGCGCACCGCGCTGGACCCGAACGGGCAGTGGATCCCCTCGGTCCTGCAGGCCGCCGACCAGCGGCTCACGGAGGTCCGGCGCACCGTGCCGGACGCCGGGGCGCTGGTCATCGCCACGGACCACCAGGACGCCAAGGCCTACGCCGCGCAGCTGCGCCGGATCACGGGCGAGAACCCGACCGTGGTCCTGTCCGACGACAAGGGCGCCTCCGACCGGATCGACGAGTTCTCCGCGGGTGAGAGCCGCTGGATGGTCGCCGTGCGCATGGTCTCCGAGGGCGTGGACGTCCCGCGCCTCGCCGTGGGCGTCTACGCGACGTCCACGTCCACCCCGCTGTTCTTCGCCCAGGCCGTCGGCCGCTTCGTGCGCGCCCGCAAGCGCGGGGAGACCGCGTCCGTGTTCCTGCCGTCCGTGCCCGCGCTGATGCAGCTGGCCAACGAGATGGAGGCCGAGCGGGACCACGCCCTCGACAAGCCCGCCGTGGAGGAGACCGGGCCGCCCGCCGATCCGATGGAGGAGGGCTGGGACGACGACCTGCTCGAGGAGGCCAACCGGGAGGAGAAGGCGTCCGCGGCGCTCGCGCAGGGCCGCTTCGAGGCCATCGGCTCCGACGCGTCCTTCCACGGCGTGCTCTTCGACGGCGGCGCGTTCGGCGGCGGCGTGGCGGTGGGCTCCGAGGAGGAGGCCGACTTCCTGGGCATCCCGGGCCTGCTGGAGGCTGACCAGGTCTCGGCGCTGCTGCGGGAGCGGCAGTCCCAGCACGCCCGCCGGCGCCCGGTGCCGGCCCCGGAGCAGGCGGCGGTGCCCGACCACCGGCGGCTCAAGGAGCTGCGCGCGACCCTGTCCAAGAACGTCTCCGCCTGGGCCTCGCGCACGGGCACCCCGCACGGCATGGTGCACAACGAGCTGCGCCGCGTGTGCGGCGGCCCCCCGGTGGCGCAGGCCAACGAGGCGCAGCTGCAGGCCCGCGTGAAGAAGCTGCAGGACTGGTTCATCGGCCGCAAGTGACGGCCGGTCGGCGCGGCGGCCAGGACCCCGTGGGGTGCGGGCCGCCGCGGTGGCCAGCGGGGAGCGGTCAGGACCGGACGATCTCGACCCCGGCGTCGGCCATCTCCTGCAGGGCGCGCGCCGTGCTCTCCTCGGCGACGCCCGCGGTGAGGTCCACGAGGACCCGGGTGTCGTAGCCGGCCTCGACGGCGTCCAGGGCGGTGGCCCGCACGCAGTGGTCGGTGGCCAGGCCCACGATCTCCACGGCCTCGATCCCGTGCTCGCGCAGCCAGTCGTCGAGGCTGACGTCGGGCTCGTCGTCCACGTCCTCGTCGTCGCCCATCGGCACGTCCGCGTCCGGGGCGAGCAGGCCCTCGAAGCCGGAGTAGGCGGCGTCGTGCTCGCCCTTGCGGAACCACGCCTGGATCCAGTCGGTGTCCAGGTCCGGGTGCGTGTGGGCGCCGGCGGAGTCGGCCACGCAGTGCACCGGCCAGGAGTCCACGTAGTCGGGCTCGTCGGAGAAGTGCGCCCCCGGGTCGATGTGCCAGTCCTGGGTGGCGGCCACGGCGGCGTACTCCCCGTGGTGGTTCTCGAGGTGCTCGGACACGGCGGCGGCCACCTCGGCGCCCCCGCTCACGGCGAGGGCCCCGCCCTCGCAGAAGTCGTTCTGCACGTCGACGACGATCAGTGCGGTCCTCATGGTGTTCCTCCTCGGCTCGGGTCCGGTCGGGTCGGTGCGCCGCCGGCTCAGGCCGGGGCCTCCGGACCGACCACGGTGGGGATGACGGGGTCGCCCTCGCTCAGCCGCCGGGCCGAGCGGGGCAGCTCGGCCACGGAGGCGGTGTGCCGCGCCCGGGCCCGGTCCACGCCGGCGGGCCCGGTCCACCCGTCGAGCAGCTCACCGCGGCGGACGAACTCCTGGAGCAGGGGGCGGTCGTCGCCGTCGTCGAGGGGGGCCCGGCCGATCCCGACCATCTCGTGGGTGGCGGTGCCCTGCTCGTCGCGGCGGCGCAGGGCGTGCTTGCGCCCGCCGACCGACGCCTTGCCCGTGGCGGCCTTGGCCACGGGCTGCAGCTCGCCCGAGGAGTCCTCGCGGGCCACGAGCTTGTAGACCATCGAGGACGTGGGGGCGCCGGAGCCGGTGACCACCCGGGTGCCCACGCCGAACGCGTCGACCGGCGCGGCGTTGAGGGAGGCGATCGCGTACTCGTCCAGGTCCGAGGTGACCGTGATGCGGGTGTCCGGGTTGCCGAGCTCGTCGAGCAGGCCCCGCACCCACGCGGCCTGGGTGACGAGGTCCCCGGAGTCCAGGCGCACGCCGCCCAGCTCGGGCCCGGCGAGCTCGACGGCCTTGCGGACGGCGGTCTCGACGTCGTAGGTGTCCACGAGCAGGGTCGTGCCGCGGCCCATCGACTGCAGCTGGGCGCGGAAGGCGTCCTCCTCGCTGTCGTGCAGCAGGGTGAAGGAGTGGGCGGCCGTGCCCACGGTCCGGATCCCGTAGCGGTAGCCGGCCTCGAGGTTCGACGTCGAGTCGAAGCCGCCGATGACCGCCGCGCGCGCCGCGGCGACCGCCGCCTCCTCGTGGGCCCGGCGCGAGCCCATCTCGATGCACGGACGGCCCGCCGCCGCGCCGACCATGCGGGACGCGGCCGAGGCCACCGCGCTGTCGTAGTTGAGCACGGACAGGATGTAGGTCTCGAGGACGCACGCCTCCGCGAACGTCGCCTCGACCACGAGCACCGGCGAGGACGGGAAATAGGCCTCGCCCTCGGCGTAGCCGGAGATCGAGCCCGTGAACCGGAAGTCGGCCAGGTAGTCCAGGGTGGAGCGGTTGACCACCCCCGTCCCGGCGAGGAAGCGCAGCTGCTCGTCGTCGAAGCAGAAGCTCCCGAGGCCCTCGAGGAGGCGCCCGGTGCCCGCGACCACGCCGTAGCGGCGCCCGGCCGGCAGCCGCCGGGCGAAGACCTCGAACACGCTGCGCCGGTGCGCGGTGCCCGAGTGCAGGGCCGCCTGCAGCATGGTGAGCTCGTAGTGGTCGGTCATGAGGGAGGTGGGCGGCGGGGCCCACCGGTGGCTGCGCTGGTTCACGGGCACCACTCTAGCGACGCCGCCGGTGCGCCCGGCCCGCCGGACTCGCTACGATGGACGGACCATGCACTCCACCCTCCCCGCCAGCCTCTCCGCCGCCGTCCGCGCAGCGGCCACCGTTCCTCCGGAGACCGGCACCCGGACGGCCGGGGAGACGTCGGTGTCCGCGGCGACCGAGCGCCCCTGGCACGTGGTCGTCTGGGACGACCCGGTCAACCTCATGAGCTACGTGACCTACGTGTTCCGCTCCTACTTCGGCTACCCGGAGGACAAGGCCCGGGCGCTGATGCTGCAGGTCCACCAGCAGGGGCGCTC
>JAPSHS010000088.1 GCA_031179495.1 Kocuria sp.
TCCCTGTTCATGCCGTTCCTCGCCCTCACGCTGCTGGGCCTGCTCAACGGCCGGCGGATCCCCAGGGAGTGGGCCAACAGGTGGCACTCGAACATCGCCCTGGGCCTCACGGCCCTGCTGTTCGCCGTCCTGGGCGCGCAGCAGCTGGTCAAGACGGTCGCGCCGGTCCTCGGCGGCTAGGACCGGCGCGGGAGATCCGCCCGGTCGTGCCGCCCACCGCGGCCCCGTCCCGGCGACCCGGCCCGACCTACACCGGCAGGAACGGCTCACGCAGCGGTGCAGGTCCTCCTGCACCGCTGCGTGCGGGAGAGGAGTCACCGTTCCGATGCGCGTAGCGGTCGTCGAGGACGACGAAGGGGTCGCCGACGCCCTGGTGGACGCCCTGACGGCGAACTGGATGACGGCCGTCCACCTGCGGCGGGGGCAGGAGGTGCTCGTCCGCCACCACGAGCTCGACATCGTCCTCCTCGATCTCGGCCTGCCCGACCTGGACGGGATCGAGGTGCTCCGCCGGCTGCGCCAGGTCTCGGTGCTCCCGGTCCTCGTCCTCACCGCCCGTGACGACGAGCGCCCCGTGGTGCGGGGACTGCACAACGGCGCCGACGACTACCTCGTGAAGCCCGCCCGGATGAGCGAGCTGCTCGCCCGCATCGACACGGTCGGCCGCCGGGCCGCGCTGCAGGGCAGCACCGCGCAGGCCACCACCCGGACGTTCGGGGACCTGGTGATCGACGTCGGGAGCCGGTCGCTGACCGTGGCGGGCGACCGGGTGCGGCTGACCACCATGGAGTTCGACCTGCTGGCCGCCCCGGTGGAGAACCCCGGAGCCGCGGTCAGCCGGCAGCAGCTCATGGACCGCCTGTGGGGTGACGCCTTCGTGGCGGTCTCCCGCTCCCTGGACGTGCACATGGCCGCGCTGCGCTCGAAGCTCGGCCGCCCCGGATCGATCGAGACGATCCGTGGCTTCGGATACCGCTGGATCGGCTGAGGCGCCGGGATGCGCGCTCGGCTGCTGCTGGGGCTGGCGGTCCTCGGGGCGATCGTGGTGACGGCCTTCGCGGTGCCGCTGGCGCTGAGCACCGCCGAGGCCCGGACCCGGGAAATCGTGGCCGACCGCCAGGCCGATCTGCAGCGTTTCGCCGGACTGGCCGACGACTACGTCGGCACCGGCGCTCCGGGCCTCCTGCAGGACGAGATGGACGCCTAACACGACCTCTACGGCGAGGGCGTGGCCGTGGTCCCCACCCGCGGCATCAGCTCCTACTCGGTCGGGGTCGGCCCCGAGGACCGCCACGTGGCCGGGGCCGTGGACAGCGTCCTGCGCAACCAGCGCTCCTCCACGCCCGACGTCCTCGCCCCGTGGGGCACCTCGGACGTGGTCCTCGCCCAGTCCGTGAGCACCGGCACACAGGTCAACGGCGCCGTGGTGATCGTCGCCTCGGCCGAGCGGGCGCGGGCGGACATCGGTGCCCGCTGGTTGTTCATCGGCCTCGGCATGGTGACCGCTCTGGCCCTGTCCGGGCTGCTGGCCGTCTCGGTCAGCCGGTGGGTGCTCCGGCCCCTGGACCGCCTCAGCCACCGCATCAGGACACTGGCCGAGGCCTTCCCGCCCACTGCTCCGCCGGGACGGCGGGGACCCCGTCCCGGCCGAGGTGGACGGGACCGGCCCCCCTGAGCTGCGCGCCCCGTCCCGCTCCTTCAGCACCATGGCCTCCGCCGTGGAGCACTCGGCGGAGGCCCAGCGCCGCTTGATCGCGGACACCGCCCACCAGCTGCGCAATCCCCTGGCGGCCCTGCAGCTGCGCCTGGACACGCTCGAGCCCCTCATCCCGCCCCGGGGCCGGACGGGGTATGGTCGGACCCTCAGCGAGTCGCTGCGGCTCCAGCACCTGCTCCGTGACCTGCTGGCGCTCTCCTCCGCGGAGGTCCCCCGCGACTCCTCCCCCGGGGCGGAGCGCCGCTGCCCGCCCTCCCTGGTGGCCGCCGACCGGGTGGACTTCTGGTCCGACATGGCCGGGCGGGCCGGCGTCGGGCTCGTGGGCCCGGACGTGGACACCCGTTCCTGGGCGGCGATCAGCGGGGAGGACCTGCAGCAGCCCATGGACGTGCTGCTGGGCAACTTCTGCAGGTACGCGGGGCCCGGGGCCACGGCGACCGTCCGGGTCCGGCACCACGACGGCCCGCTCCCGCACCGCCCGGGAGTCACCGTCGAGGTGGCCGACGACGGTCCCGGCGTGCCGGCCGAGGACCTGGCGCGGCTCACCGACCGGTTCTTCCGCAGCACCTCGCGCAGCGCCGGCCACGCCGTGCCGTCCTCCGGCACGGGCCTGGGGCTGGCCATCGTCGACGCCCTGGTCACGGCCAATGGCGGCAGGCTGTCCCTCGCCGGGACCCCAGGGGGCGGCCTCACCGCCCGGATCGTCCTTCCCCGGGCCCCCGAGGACGTCGCCGAGCCGTCCACCGGCCCGACGGCACACCACGGATGGATCTCATGATGCGGAGGGGTGCGACGACCATGAGCGGAACCGCTGCTCTGACCCGCCGCCGCCTGCTCCGCCTCGTGCCCGCGGCGACGGCCGGACTGGGGCTGAACGCCTGCTCCGCCCCACGTCCCGTGCACCGTCTCGCCGCCAGTGAGGAGCGCGGCTTCTACTACGAGTTCGCCCACCTGCTCGGCCGGGCCGTGGAGCGCCCCGGGGCGGCGGTGACGGTGGCCCCGAGGACCACCGCCGGGTCCCAGGAGAATCTCGAGCTGCTCCGGACGGGAGCCGTGGACCTCGCCCTGGCCCTGGCCGACCTGGCGGTCGAGTCCCGGGGGGACCTGCGCGCCGTCGGTCGGATGTACCTCAGCTACGTGCAGCTGGCGGTGCCGGCGGACTCACCGGTCCGGACGATGTCCGATCTCCGCGGACGGACCGTGATGCTGGGGCGAGCCGGATCCGGGACCGCCCACGTCCGCCGGCGCGTCCTGCACGCCAGTGGTGTGCGCCCCGACGAGGTGACGGTCGCCGACATCCCCTGACGCGGTTGCGGCGGGTCCTGACGGAGGGCACCGTCGACGCCGCCCTGTTCGCCGGAGGCGTTCCCAATCCGCAGATGGAGGCGGCACCGGCCCGGGGCCCCGCAGGGGCGATCCGGCTGCTGGACCTGTCGCCGGAACTGGGGGCTCTGCAGGAGCGGTACGGGATGGTCTACCAGGCGGCGACCGTTCCCCCGGGGGATCTACGGGGCCACCCGGGAGGTTCCGTCCATCGGCGTCGCCACCCTGCTCCTGGCCCGGCCGGAGCTGCCGGACGAGGCGGTGCAGGACGTGGTGGAGGTCCTGCTCCGGCGGTCCGCGGACCTCGTGCCGTCCGGGACGGTCGGCGTGCAGTACCTGGACCCGCGATCCCTGATCTACACCTTCGGGATCCCGCTGCACCCGGGCGCCGCGGCCGCCTACCGGGACCAGCACGGCTGACGCGCTGCGTCGCGCCGGGCACGGGCCGGCCGGGGCTCTCGGTCCCCGGCGGCGGGCCGGCGGACCCCGGAGGCGGGACCGGGTCCCCTGCGGGTCGGTCCCGGCGGCGCGTCGCCGGTCCAGGGCGACGGGGCGAGCAGCTGCGCGGTCGTCACGACCCCGGTGAACTCGCCGTGCAGGTCCACCCCGGTGATCCGGGACAGTTCGGCCGCGGGCACGGGCGCGCCGTCCGGACCGGTGCGGTCGAAGGTGTGGGTGGCGTGCAGGTCCGCGCTGCCGTGGAAGCTCGAGTTGACGGTCTCGCGCACCAGCAGGTCCGGGGTCCCGGTGAGGACGTCCTTGAACGCGCTGCCGGAGTCGTCCGGGTGCAGCGGCGAGGTCGGCGTGGCGGAGCCGTGGCGGACGAGGACCACCGGGCGGCCGGGCCGGCCGCTCAGTAGGCGACGCCGAACCGCCGCCGGGAGTGGGCCGGGCGCTCGATCTCGTCGACGACCGCCCTGGCCAGATCGGCCCCGGAGACGAAGGACCGGCCGTCCTCGTCGGTGAGCAGGACGTCGCCGCCGACGCGGAAGGTGCCGGTGGCCTCCCCGGGGGCCCACGCTCCGAACTCGGCGGCGGGGCTGACGTAGAACCAGTCCAGGCTCTCCGGCGCCGCGCGCAGCGCCTCCAGCAGTGCCTCGCCGGTCCTGACCTCGGGCAGGAACTCGGTCGGGAACCCCTCGGTGTCCATGAGCTTCGGCCCGCCCTCCGCGACCAGCAGGGAGCCGGCCCCGCCCACCACGCCCAGTCGTGCCCCGGCGTCCTCGGCCAGCACGCTCAGCCGGTCGACCACGCCCTCGAGCCTGCCCTCGAGCTCGCCGCGCGGGGAGACGGTCTCGACGACCACGTCGGCGCCCTTGACGGCCTGGGCGAGGACGGAGTCGTCGAGCACCGAGCCGGTGCGGTAGGCGGCGCCCTCAACCGGTTCCGCCGGGGCGCTGCGGCTGACGGAGGTCACCTCGTGACCGCGCGCCACCGCCTCGGCCACGATGTGCGCGCCCGCGTAGCCGGTGCCGCCGAGAACTGTGATGCGTGCCATGTGCTGTTTCTCCTCGGGAAGGGGGATGGACAGGGGTTCCGTGCGGAACCGCCGGTGGTTACTGTAGGTAAGTCACGCGCTGCTGGGAAGCAGGCACCGGAAAGTGCGTGACCACCCTACCGGTGATCGAGGAGGAGACCCATGAGCGAGCACCCGGCCGACCCCTACCGGCGGCACTGCCCGTCCCGGCAGCTGCTCGACCGGATCGGGGACCGCTGGACGGTCCTGGTGATCGGGGCGCTGACCGGCGGTCCGCTGCGGTTCTCCGCGCTCGCCGCCCGGGTGGAGGGCGTCTCCCAGAAGATGCTGACCCAGACCCTGCGCGCCCTGGAGCGCGACGGCCTCGTGACCCGCACGGTGTACGCCCAGATCCCGCCGCGGGTGGAGTACGAGCTCACCGAGGCCGGGCACACGCTGCAGGAGCCGCTGCGGGCGCTCGAGGACTGGGCGGTCGAGCACATGCCGGACGTCCTCGCGGCCCGGGGCCGCTACGACGCCGCCCGCAGCCGGTGAGGGGCGGGACCGCATGAGCACGACCTACCGCTACGACGTGGAGATCCTGCACCTGCTCGTCTCCCCCGGCCACGCCTACTTCGGCCGCGCCCGGAACGGCGCCGCGGACGTTCCCACGGCCGACGCGGAGCGCGCCGAGCTGGTCGCCGGCAAGGGGATCGTGGGCGACCGCTTCTTCGGCAAGGCCGCGCACATGGACGCGGCCGTCACCCTGCTCGCGGCCGAGGCGCTCGAGGCCGTCGCCGACGACCTCGGGGCCGGCCCCTTCGACCCGATGCTGGCGCGGCGCAACGTGGTGCTGCGGGGGGCCCAGCTGGCCCCGCTGCTGGGCGAGGAGTTCGCCCTGGAGTCGCGCGGTGAGCTGGTGCGCCTGCGGGGCGGACGGCCGGCCCACCCCTGCGCCTGGATGGACCGGGTGCTGGCCCCCGGAGCGCACGCCGCGATGCGCGGGCGGGGAGGTCTGCGCTGCCGGCCGCTGTCGGACGGGGCCCTGCACCGCGGACCGGCCGTGCTGCTCAGCCCGGTGCCGCTCGAGCCCGGCCGGGCCGGGGAAGCGGTCCGGCTGCGCCCCGCCCGGCTGCCCTAGACGCGCCGCCCCGGTGATCGGCCCTCTCCCCCGCCCGGCGGGACACGCACCCACCGGGGAACGGAACGCCACAGGCGACAACGCCCCTGGTGACCGCCTCATTGCAGTCGTGAACTGACGTCCTCCTCTCGTGCATCCCTGCACCGGGAACTCGCTCCCGGTCCCGTCCGTCCCCGGGGCGCACCGCACACCGGGGAGCGCCCACCGGTGGGCTGGGGGCCGGCCGACGTCTGCGGCACACCGTTCCTGCACCCGTGCCGACGGTCCTTCGCACCGCTTCGGGGAACCCACCATGGCTGGCGCGTCGACCGGCACCCCCGGCAGCTCACCGACCTCGACGGGAACCTCACCGCCGACATCGTGGGCTTCGGGCACTCGGCCACGTACGTCCAGCTCTCCTGAGCCGGCCCGGCTCCCCACCACCGGCGCCGCCCCGCCCGGACGGGGGACGGCGC
>JAPSHS010000002.1 GCA_031179495.1 Kocuria sp.
TGGCCACCGCGGCGCAGTACGTCACGGCCGCGCTGCCCGGCCTGGCCGAGCGGCGGGTGGAGCTCGCGGTCGCCGGGATCCTGCTGGTCGGGCTGCTCAACCTGCGCGGGCTCGCGTTCATGGGCCGCGCCTCGGCCGTGCCCACCTACTTCTTCCTCGCCGTCCTCGCCGCGCTCCTGCTCGCGGGCCTCGGCCAGGACCTCGCGGGGTCCCTGGGCGAGGCCCCCAGCGCCGACCGGGAGGTCCTCCCGTCCGCCGGCTTCGACGCGGGCCTCACGGGGCTGGCGGGGGGCCTGCTGGTGCTGCGGGCCTTCTCCTCCGGCGCGGTGGCGCTGACCGGCGTCGAGACCATCGCCAACTCCGTGCCCTACTTCCGCAAGCCCCGCGCCGCCAACGCCGCCGCCACCCTGGGCGTGCTCGGCGCGCTCTCCGCGGCCATGCTCGCGGGGGTCATGTACCTCGCGGACCGCACCGGCGTCGTCGTCGTCGGCAACCCCGAGCAGCAGCTGCTCGTCGACGGCCGGCTCCCGGACCCCGGCTTCTTCCAGGACCCCGTCCTGGGCCAGCTCGCCAAGACGGTCTTCGGCACCGACTCGCTGTGGTTCTACGTGCTCGTGGCCGCCACGGTCGGCGTGCTGGTGCTCGCCGCCAACACCGCCTTCTCCGGTTTCCCCACGCTGGCGTCCCGCCTGGCCCGTGACGCCTTCCTGCCCCGGCAGCTGCAGGCGCGCGGCGACCGCTTCGCCTTCACCAACGGCATCCTGCTGCTGCTGCTCGTCGCCGTGGTGCTCACCGTGGCGTTCGGCGCCAACGTCAACAGCCTGATCCAGCTGTACATCGTGGGGGTGTTCGTCTCCTTCACCCTCACCCAGGCCGGCATGGTCCGGCACTGGGCGCGGGTCCGGCGGACACGGCCGCACCCCGGGGTGCGCCGCGAGCTGTTCGGCCGCCGCGCGGTGGCGATGGTCGCGTTCGTGCTCTGCGCGGCCGTGCTCGTGGTCGTGCTCGTGACCAAGCTGACCCAGGGCGCCTGGATCACCATCGTGGCGATCCTGGTGCTCAGCGCCGCCATGGCGGGCGTCCGTCGGCACTACGACGCCGTGGACGCCGAACTGGCCCTCCAGCCCGACTCCCCGGTGCGGGCCCTGCCCTCCCGGGTGCACGCCGTCATCTACGTCTCCTCCGTGCGCAAGCCCCTCATGCGCGCCCTCGCCTACGCCCGGGCCTCCCGGCCCTCGACCCTCGAGGCCGTCGTCGTGGACACCAACGCGGCGACCACCCGGCGGATCCTCGACGAGTGGCAGCGCCTCGAGATCCCGGTGCCCGTCACCGTGCTCGACGCCCCGTACCGGGACACCATCGGCCCCGTCGTCGACCACGTGCGCGGGGTCCGCCGCAAGTCCCCGCGGGACCTGGTCGTGGTGTACCTGCCCGAGTACGTCGTGCGCCACCGCTGGGAGCGGCTGCTGCACAACCAGGCGATCCGGCCCCTGCGCGCCCGCCTGCACCAGGAGCGCGGGGTCATGACGGCCTCCGTGCCCTGGCACCTGTCCTCCGCCGCCGGCCAGGACGTCGGCCCCGAGTCCGCCCCCGAGCAGAGAGCCTCCCGCCCGTGACCTCCCCGCACCCCCCGGCCCCGGCCGGTCCCGACGAGCTCGAGCTGCGGCTCGGGCGCATCGCCCACGGCGGCCACACGGTGGCCCGCACCGGCGAGGGCCGCGTGGTCTTCGTCCGCCACGGCCTGCCCGGCGAGCTGGTCCGGGTCCGGCTCACGGAGGCCGGGCCCGACGCCCGCTTCTGGCGCGCTGACGTCGTGGCGGTCCTGGAGGCGGACGCCGGGCGCCGCGACCGGCACGTCTGGGCCCCGGCCGACTCCCTGGTGACCTGGCGGCGCGGTGAGCCGCCCGTGGGCGGGGCGGAGTTCGGCCACGCCGAGCTCGCGGCCCAGCGCCGGCTCAAGGCGGACGTGGTCGCCGAGCAGCTCTCCCGCCTCGCCGGGCTCGAGACCGGTGTCGAGGTCGAGGCCATGCCCGGGGAGGACCCCCAGGGCCTGGGCTGGCGCACCCGCGCGCACTTCGCCGTCGACGCCGCCGGACGGATCGGGATGCACCCCCACCGCAGCGCGGCGGTCGTGCCGGTCGACCGCTTCCCGCTCGCCGTCCCGGCCCTCGACGACCTGCGCCTGGCGGAGCTCGACCTGCGGGGCGTGGAACGGGTGGACGTCGCGGCACCGGCCGACGGAGGGACACCCCTCGTCCACCTGAGCCTGGCCGCCGGGGCCGACGAGCCCCGGCTGCGCCGGGAGCTGGCCCGTCTCGCCGCGGGCCGGGACGTGTCCGTGACCGCCCGCGCCGACGGCGCCCGGGAGCTCGGGACCTGGGCGGGCCGGCCCTCCGTCGTCGAGCACGCCGGCGCCCACCGGTGGGAGGTCTCGGCCGAGGGCTTCTGGCAGATCCACCGCAGCGCCCCGGGGCTGCTGCTCGGGGCGGTCCCCGAGGCGGCCGGGGCCCGCCCCGGGGAGCACGCCCTCGACCTGTACGCGGGCGCGGGGCTGTTCACGGCGGCGCTCGCGGACGCGGTCGGCGACGCCGGGTCCGTGGTCGCGGTCGAGGGCTCGCCGGTCACGAGCGCCGACGCCCGGCGCACCTTCGCCGGGCGCTCCACGGTGCGGGTGGAGCGCGGCAGCGTCGACAGGGTCGCGGCCCGGCTCTGGCCGGGGGCCGCCGCACCGTCCCGCGGGCGCCGCCGCCCGGCCCCCGGCAGAGCGGCGGCCCGGCCGGACGTCGTGGTGCTGGACCCGCCCCGGGCGGGCGCCGGACGGGTCGTCGTGGACCAGCTCGTGGCCCTGGCGCCGCGCCGGATCGCCTACCTCGCCTGCGACCCGGCGACCCTGGCGCGCGACCTCGGCCGGTTCCGCCGCGCCGGGTGGACGGTGCGGCAGGTGCGGGCCTTCGACATGTACCCCAACACCCACCACGTCGAGACCCTGGCGGTCCTGGAGCCCTGACCGGTGCGGGCTCGTCCGGTTGTGTCGGTGGCGGGAGCGCTCCTCGGAAGTGAGCGGGTGCACAGCGGCTACACTGACAGGTGACTGTTCGCGGGAGAACCCTCGGCACTGTGCCAGGCTCATCCCACGGGCGTTTCCAAGACGGTGGCGAGAGGAGTTCCACGCACATGAGCACAGTGGACAGCTTCGGAGCCAAGGGCGTTCTCGACGTCAAAGGCACCGAATACGAGATTTTCCGACTGAACACGCTGGAGGGTGCACAGAAGCTCCCGTACAGCCTGAAGGTTCTGCTCGAGAACCTGTTGCGCACCGAGGACGGCGCCAACATCACCTCCGAGCACATCGAGGCCCTGGCCGACTGGGACCCGGAGGCCGATCCGAGCATCGAGATCCAGTTCACCCCGGGCCGCGTCATCATGCAGGACTTCACCGGCGTGCCCTGCATCGTCGACCTCGCCACGATGCGCGAGGCCGTCGCCGACCTCGGCGGCGACCCGGCCCGCGTGAACCCGCTCGCCCCGGCCGAGCTCGTGATCGACCACTCCGTGCAGATCGACTCCTTCGGGACCTCGGACTCCATCGGCATCAACATGGACATCGAGTACCAGCGCAACGGCGAGCGGTACCAGTTCCTGCGCTGGGGCCAGACCGCCTTCGACGACTTCAAGGTCGTCCCCCCGGGCATGGGCATCGTCCACCAGGTCAACATCGAGAACCTGGCCCGCGTCGTCATGACCCGCGAGGTCGACGGCGTGCTGCGCGCCTACCCGGACACGTGCGTGGGCACCGACTCGCACACCACCATGGAGAACGGCCTGGGCGTGCTCGGCTGGGGCGTGGGCGGCATCGAGGCCGAGGCCGCGATGCTCGGCCAGCCCATCTCCATGCTCATCCCCCGCGTGGTCGGCTTCAAGCTGACCGGCCAGATCCCGGCCGGCGCCACCGCCACCGACGTGGTGCTGACCATCACCGAGATGCTCCGCGAGCACGGCGTGGTCGGCAAGTTCGTCGAGTTCTACGGCGAGGGCGTCGGCGCGGTGCCCCTGGCCAACCGCGCGACCATCGGGAACATGAGCCCCGAGTTCGGCTCGACCGCCGCGATCTTCCCGATCGACGAGGTCACCCTGGAGTACCTGCGCCTGACCGGGCGCTCCGACGAGCAGGTCGCGCTCGTCGAGGCGTACGTCAAGGAACAGGGGATGTGGCACGACCCGTCCGAGGAGATCGCGTTCTCCGAGTACCTCGAGCTGGACCTCTCCACGGTGGTGCCCTCGATCTCCGGGCCGAAGCGGCCGCAGGACCGCATCTCGCTCACGGACGCGAAGGCGCAGTTCCACGAGGACCTCGGCAACTACGCGACGCACGTGGACGACGACGTCACCGCGGGCAACACCATCGACGACGCCTCGGCACAGTCCTTCCCCGCCTCCGACGCCCCGGCCTACACCCCGGAGCACCCGCAGCCCGACGAGGACCGCCCGCGGGAGCACCACGCCTACGCCGACGACTCCCGTCCGACCAAGCGGGTGCCCGTGACCATGCCCGACGGCCGGGAGTTCGAGCTCGACCACGGCGCGGTCTCGATCGCCTCGATCACCTCCTGCACCAACACCTCCAACCCGTCGGTCATGATGGCCGCGGCGGTGCTGGCGCGCAACGCCGTCGAGAAGGGCCTGAAGGCGAAGCCGTGGGTCAAGACCTCGATCGCCCCGGGCTCCAAGGTCGTCACCGACTACTACGAGAAGTCCGGCCTGGTCCCCGCGCTGGAGGAGCTCGGCTTCTACATCGTGGGCTACGGCTGCACCACCTGCATCGGCAACTCGGGGCCGCTGGAGGAGGAGATCTCCCAGGCGATCCAGGACAACGACCTCGCCGTGACCTCGGTGCTCTCCGGCAACCGCAACTTCGAGGGCCGCATCAACCCGGACGTGAAGATGAACTACCTGGCGTCCCCGCCGCTGGTCATCGCCTACGCCCTGGCCGGCAACATGGACTTCGACTTCGAGTCCGAGCCCCTGGGCCAGGACGCGGACGGCAACGACGTGTTCCTCAAGGACATCTGGCCGGACGCCTCCGAGGTGCAGCAGATCATCGACGCGTCCATCGACACGGAGATGTTCACCCGCGAGTACGGCACCATCTTCGACGGCGACGAGCGCTGGCAGAACCTGGACACCCCCACCGGCAAGACGTTCGAGTGGGACCCGCAGTCCACCTACGTCCGCAAGCCCCCGTACTTCGAGGGCATGACGATGGAGACGACCCCGGTCGAGGACATCACGGGCGCCCGCGTGCTGCTGAAGCTGGGCGACTCGGTCACCACCGACCACATCTCCCCGGCGGGCTCCTTCAAGTCCGACACCCCGGCCGGCAAGTACCTCCTCGAGAACGGTGTCGAGCGCAAGGACTTCAACTCCTACGGCTCGCGCCGCGGCAACCACGAGGTCATGATCCGCGGCACCTTCGCCAACATCCGGATCAAGAACCAGCTCCTCGACGGCGTGGAGGGCGGCTACACCCGCGACTTCACCCAGGAGGGCGGTCCGCAGGCCGCCGTGTACGACGCCTCGATGAACTACCAGGAGGCCGGCGTCCCGCTGGTCGTGCTGGGCGGCAAGGAGTACGGCTCCGGGTCCTCGCGCGACTGGGCCGCGAAGGGCACCTCCCTGCTGGGTGTCAAGGCCGTCATCGCCCAGAGCTACGAGCGCATCCACCGCTCCAACCTCATCGGCATGGGCGTGCTGCCGCTGCAGTTCCCGGCCGGGGAGTCCGCCGACTCCCTGGGCCTGGACGGCACCGAGACCTTCGACATCCAGGGGGTGACCGGGCTCAACGAGGGCAGCACCCCGAGGACGCTGCGGGTCACCGCCACGAAGGAGGACGGCTCCACCGTCGAGTTCGACGCGGACCTGCGCATCGACACGCCGGGCGAGGCGGACTACTACCGCAACGGCGGCATCCTGCAGTACGTGCTGCGGCAGATCGCCAAGTAGGCCCCGGGCGCGCGACGGCGCGCCGGGGGAGCACGGGCGGGACCACCCCGCCCGGTCCTGATCCAGGACGCACGAGGGGCCCGGTCCGGGAACGGACCGGGCCCCTCCGTGTCGCCCGGGGGTGTCGGGGTGAGCGAGTAGGATCGGGGGGACGTGCCCCCCGGCGACCCCGGGAGCGGCACGACCGACCACGACGCCCAGGAATGCGGGAGGAAGCATGAGCGTGCTGGAACGGGTCTCCGGGCCCGAGGACCTCGCGGGGCTGACCCGTGAGGAGCTGACCGAGCTGGCCGCCGAGATCCGCGGCTTCCTCGTCACCCACGTCTCCGCGACCGGCGGGCACCTCGGTCCGAACCTGGGCGTGGTGGAGCTGACCATGGCGGTGCACCGGGTCTTCGACTCGCCCCGGGACTCCGTGGTCTTCGACACCGGCCACCAGTCCTACGTCCACAAGCTGCTCACCGGCCGCAAGAACTTCTCGACCCTGCGCCAGGAGGGCGGCCTCGCCGGCTACCCGGACCGCGCGGAGTCCGTGCACGACATCGTCGAGTCCTCGCACGCGTCGTCGTCCCTGTCCTGGGCGGACGGCATCTCCCGGGGCTACGCGATGACCGGGCAGAGCGACCGGCACACGGTCGTGCTCGTCGGCGACGGCGCGCTCACCGGCGGAATGGCCTGGGAGGCCGTCAACAACATCGCCTCCGACCGCGACCGCAAGGTCGTGATCGTGGTCAACGACAACGGCCGCTCCTACGCCCCCACGGTGGGCGGGTTCGCCAACCACCTGGCGGAGCTGCAGGCGAGCGTGCAGCAGGGCGTGGACGCCGTGCGCACCGACCGGCGCTACGAGCAGACCCTCGAGTCCGTGAAGAGCCTGCTCCAGCACTCCGGGCCCGTGGGCGAGATGCTCTACCGCGGCCTGCACGGGATGAAGCAGGGCCTCAAGGACGTCGTGGTCCCGCAGGGCATCTTCGAGGACCTCGGCATGAAGTACGTGGGACCCGTGGACGGCCACGACCTGGAGGCCGTCGAGCAGGCGCTGGGCAACGCCAAGAACTACGGCGGGCCCGTCATCGTGCACGCCATCACGGAGAAGGGCCACGGGTACGCGCCCGCGATCGCCAACGAGGACGACCAGTTCCACGCCGTGGGCGTCATCGACCCCCTCACGGGCCGCTCCACCGCGACGAGCTCCGAGCGCAGCTGGACGGCGGTGTTCCGCGACGAGATCGCCCGGATCGCCGACGAGCGCGAGGACGTCGTCGGCATCACCGGGGCCATGCTCATCCCCGTGGGGCTGCAGAAGATGCAGGCGGCCCACCCGGACCGGGTCGTGGACGTCGGGATCGCCGAGCAGCACGCCATCGCGATGGCCGCCGGCATGGCCTACGGCGGACTGCACCCCGTGGTCGCCCTCTACGCCACGTTCCTCAACCGCGGCTTCGACCAGCTGCTGATGGACGTGGCCCTGCACCGGGCCGGGGTCACGGTGGTCCTGGACCGGGCCGGGGTGACGGGCCCGGACGGGCCGAGCCACCACGGCATGTGGGACCTGGCCCTGCTCCAGATCGTGCCCGGGCTGCACCTCGCGGCCCCCCGCGACGAGCCGACCCTCGCCGAGGAGCTGCGCGAGGCGGTGGCCGTCGACGACGCCCCCACCGTCGTCCGCTACCCCAAGGGCTCCGTGGGCGCCCCCGTGCCGGCCGTCGAGCGGCTGGCCGACGGTGTGGACGTCCTCGCCCGCCGCGGCGGGGAGGGCGGCACCGAGGGCGCCCGCCGCGACGTGCTGCTCGTCTCCGTCGGCGCCATGAGCGGCCTCGCCCTCGACGTCGCCGACCGGCTGGAGGCCCACGGGGTGTCGTCCACGGTCGTGGACCCCCGGTGGGTGCTGCCGGTGCCCGGGTCGGTCATCGAGCTCGCCGCCCAGCACCGGATCGTGGTCGTGATCGAGGACGGCGTGCGCGCCGGCGGGATCGGCTCCCGGATCCGGCAGGAGATGCGCGCGGCCGGGGTCGACACCGCCCTCAACGAGGTCGGCCTGCCGACGCAGTTCCTCGTGCACGGCTCCCGCTCGCAGGTGCTGGCCCGGGTGGGCCTGACCGCCCAGCGGGTGGCCCAGGACACGCTGGCCTCCGTGCTCGGCACCCGGGTGCCCTACGCTCGTCCGGTCGAGACGGACGAGGCCGAGGTCCTCCCGGGCACCGCCGGCGACGCCCGGGGAGCCTCCCTGCCGCGGTCGCGCCGCAGCTGAGCGGTTCAGCCCAGGACGATCCGGCCCTCGCGGACGGACACCGGGTGCGGCGTCAGGCCGGTCCGTGCGGGTCCGCCCCGGACCTCGCCCGTGGCGAGGTCGAACTGCGACGCGTGGCACGGGCAGACGTAGAGCTGGTCCTCGGGGACCACCATGCAGCCCTGGTGGGGGCACACGGGGGAGAACGCGACGACCGTGTCCTCGGCGGGCCGGCCCACCACCGCCTGCACGCCGTCCCGGTCCACCTTGACGCCCGAGCCGACGGGCACGTCCTCGACCGGGCCCACGTCCAGGGTCTTCGCGGGGCCGGCGGCGTCCGGTGCCCCCGCCTCGTCGGCGCCGCACGCGCCCAGGGCCACGGCGGTGCCGAGACCCGCGCAGGCCACCCCCAGCACCCTGCGCCGGGGGAGAGCGGGCGGAGTGGTCGGGGGAACGGGGGCGGTCATGGCGGTCCTCTCGTCGTCGGTCCTGGGGTCCGGCGCCAGTCTAGGCGCCGGGCGGGCTCGGCCCGGGCCCGCCCGGCGCCGGGTGCGGGCGGCGGCGCGAGTGATCGCTCTCAGCGGAGCGGGGCTGCGGCGGTGTCGGCCGCACCGGTTCATCAGTAGGATGATGGTCACAGCAGACACCGGGGACGAGCCGTGCACCAGTGGCTCCGACCCGTTCCCGGCGGCAGCGCCGGGACGAACGGAAGGACAGCAGCATGATCAAGCGACTCATCTTCGTGACCGGTTTCGGCGCCGGCTTCGTGGCCGGCTCGGCCTCGGGCCGCAAGAGCTACGAGGCCCTGAAGCAGAACGCCCTGAAGACCTGGCAGGACCCCAAGGTGCAGGAGAAGGTCTCCGAGGGCACGGACTGGGTCAAGTCGGAGGTGCCCGTGGTCGGCGGCAAGCTCGCCGACTCCGCCAAGAAGGCCGCCGACACCGTGGGCACCAAGGCCTCCGACGCGTCCTCGGCCGTGAAGGGCAAGGCCTCCGGGTCCTCGGGCGGGTCGGACTCCTCGGACGCCGCGACCTCCTCCACGGACTACGCGGACCTGCAGACGGCGAGGCCGGTCACCCCGGAGAGCCCCATGGACCCGGCCGAGCCGCACCCGGCCCCCGGCGAGACCCAGCACTGATCCGCAGCACCACCGCGCGAGGGGCCCCGGCCGACGGCCGGGGCCCCTCGTCGTGCCGCACCCGCTCGGAGGACGGCCGTGGCCGACGCCGCAGCCGTCGGCGGTCAGGCGGCGGGGAGGTCCTCGCCGTCGCCCGTCGCGTGCTCCGCCTGGCGCGCGGCCCGCTTGAGGGCCCGCAGCTCCCGCCACGCCGAGCCGATCACGGGCGCGGTCAGCTCCACCTGCCACGGGCGGGCGCCGAGGTCCCGCAGCCGGTCGGCCACGGCCTGGTCGGCGGTGCTCTTGGGCGGCTGCCAGCAGAAGCGCCGCAGGTGCTCCGGGGTCAGCAGGTTCTCGGTGGGCAGCCCGTGCTCCTCGGCGAGCTCGGTCACCGCCGGCTTGAGGACCTTCAGCCGGGCGGCGGCCTCCGGCCGCTTGACCTCCCAGGCCTTCACGGGAGGCAGCGCGTCGGACCGCACGGTGACCGGGACGAGCTCCGTGGCGTTGCGGGCCTCCGCGACCGCCCGCAGCCACCGGGGGGCCTCCCGCGCGGCCTGGCGGCCGTGGAACCCCGGGGTGGCCAGCAGCTGCGGCACGGTCCGGGGCATGGCGGAGGCGGCCGCCACGAGGGCGGCGTCCGGCAGCAGCCGGCTGGGGGAGAGGTCCTTGTGCTGGGCCAGCCGCTCACGCTCCTCCCACAGCAGGCGCAGCGCGGTGAGCTGGCGGCGGCCCTTGACCTTGTTGATCCCGGACGTCCTGCGCCACGGGTCCCTGCGCGGCGGCGCGGGCGGGGCGGTGCGCACGGCCTCGAACTCCTGCAGGGCCCACTCCAGCTTGCCCTGCTCCCGCAGCAGCTCCTCCATCGCCCAGCGCAGCGGGATGAGCATCTCCACGTCGAGCGCCGCGTAGTTGAGCCAGTCCCGGGGGAGGGGCCGCTTGGACCAGTCGACGGCGGAGTGCTCCTTCGCCAGCGTGTACCCCAGCAGCTCCTCCGTCTCGGCGGCCAGGCCGACCCGCGGCAGCCCGGCGATGCGCCCGCCCAGCTCGGTGTCGAAGAGCCGGTCCGGCTCCATGTCCAGCGCCCGCAGCGAGGGCAGGTCCTGGGTGGCGGCGTGCAGCACCCACTCGACACCGGAGAGCGCCTCGCCCAGCACGGCCAGCGAACCGGTGGCCTCCGGGTCGATCAGCACCGTGCCCACGCCCTCACGGCGCAGCTGCACGAGGAAGGCGCGCTGCCCGTAGCGGAAGCCGGAGGCGCGCTCGGTGTCGATCGCGGCCGGGCCCGTGCCCCGGGCGACCGCCTCGGCGGCCCGCTCGAGTCCCGCCACGGTGTCGATGACGGGCGGGATCCCGTCGAACGGGGCCGCGAGGTGGACGCTGTCGGGGATCTCGTAGTCCTCGAAGCCTGCGACCACCGGGGTCGAGGGCTCGTCGGGCGCGGATCGGCGGTCGGCTGGGCTGGTCAAGGAGCGTCTTCGATTCTGTGTCGGCCCCGGCGGGGCGCGGTCGGTTCGGTGGTCAGCGGCGCGGGTGCAGCACGGTCACGCCGCGCGGGTAGGGCGGCAGGCCGGCGAACGTGCAGACCGTGTCCGCCCAGGCGGCGAGGTGGGGCTCCACGTCGGGCCCGTCGGGCGTCCAGGACGCCCGCAGCTCGACGTCGGCCCCCTCGGCCTGGTCGCCCAGGCTCCCGAAGTTCTCGGCGAGGACCCGGGACGCGGTGCCGCCCTCCCGAGAGTATCCGGCCCGGTGGCGGTCCAGGGCCTCGAGCAGGCGGGACCAGGCCAGCACGCCCGCCGTGTCGTCGCAGCCGATCTCCCGGTCCGCGGCGGCACGGGCCCAGGTGACGATGCGGAAGGGCCCGCCCCAGGCCTCCGGTTCGGACGGGTCGTACAGGAGCACGAAACGCCCCGTGGCCAGCTCGTCGTCCGGTCCGCGGGTGCCGAGCTCCGCCCCCGCGGACGGTGCGCCCGGTCGGGGCACGACCACCACCCCGGCCACCGGAGTGGCGGGCCGGTCCGGCCGCCGCACCTCGGCCTGCACCGCGGCGGCGAACGGAGCCAGGTGCGTGGGCGCGGGGATCTCCGTGAGCTCGACGCCCGCCCGGTACGGGGTGCGGCGCAGGTGGCCCAGGGCCTCCTGGAAGTCCTGGGACATCCCTGACAGGTCGTTCACGGAGCTCACACTGGAAGGGTAGGCGCCCGGGCGCCCGCCCGGCCCGTGCCACGCCGCAGGAGCGCCCGCGGCGTGCCGGCGCGGGCGCCGGTCCGCCCGGCTCCCCGCCCCGTTCAGGACGCCGGAGCGAGCCGGACGGAGACGGAGTTGATGCAGTACCGGAGGTCGGTGGGGGTGGGGAAGCCCTCCCCGCCGAAGACGTGGCCCATGTGGGAGTCGCAGGTGGCGCAGCGGACCTCCACGCGCTCCATGCCCATGGCGGTGTCCTTGATGTAGCGCACCCGGTCCTCCGCCAGCGGGGCGTAGAACGACGGCCAGCCGCAGTGGGAGTCGAACTTCGTCTCGGAGCGGAACAGCTCCGCCCCGCACGCGCGGCACTCGTAGACGCCCTCGGTCTTCGTGTCCCAGTACTCGCCCGTGTAGGGCCGTTCCGTGCCGGCCTCCCGCAGCACGTGGTACTCCTCGGGGGACAGGATCGAGCGCCAGTCCTCCTCGGTCCGTCCACCGGGCTCGGGCCGGTCGTTCCTGGTGGTCTCGCTCATGGTGTCGTCCTCCGGGATCTCGTCGGTGCTGGTGAACTGGGGGCGGTCCGGTCGGCGGCGCGCCGCACGGGCCCCGGGCGGTGCGCCCCGGTGCCGGGGGCGGGCCCCGGAGCTCCCGGCAGGGACAACGACGTGCCCCCCCTGGTTATGCCCGCGGCTCGTGGAAGACTGGGGGACATGCCTCGACGCTTCCTCCCGGCGCCCGCCGCGCCCGCTCCCGCGACGGCGCCCGCTCCCGCGACGGCGTGGGCGCGCGGCGCCGTGGTCGGCGCCGCCGTCACCGTGGGCGCCGCCTCCCTGACCTTCGGCCTGTCCAGCGCCGCCGCGGCCTACTTCGCCCGCCAGGTCGTGGTCCCCCCGAAGTACCGCTCCGAGGACCTGCCGATCCTCGGACTCACCCGCACCGGGGAGGACGGGGACCCGGCTGCGGCGACGCTCGTGAAGCTGCCGGCCACGGTCGACACGACGGTCTCCGGCACCTACAGCCTGCGCTTCGACGGCGGCCGGGGCCACGCCCGGATCGGGGCCATCCGCTCGTACTCCCCGCAGGAGGGGACCGTGACCCGGGTGGTCGAGGAGGTCTACACGGGGGACCTGACCAAGGCCTCCCGCGGTTTCTGGTCGGGGACCGTCTACCCGGACCCGGGTGCCGCCGGGCTGCCCTTCGAGGAGGTCGAGATCCCCATCGAGGTCGGTCCCGCGCCCTGCTGGGTGGTGCCCGCCGAGGGCGGTCCCACGCCCGAGGGCGAGCGGCCGCGGGAGTTCCCGGGACCCTGGGCGATCATGGTGCACGGGCGCGGGGCCAGCCGGATGGAGACGGTCCGCGCCGTGCCGGTGGCCCGGGAGCTCGGGCTGACCTCCCTGCTGATCTCCTACCGCAACGACCGCGAGGCCCCGCCCACCCACGACTTCCGCTACGGGCTCGGCTTCACGGAGTGGAAGGACGTGCAGACGGCGATCAGCTACGCCAAGTCCCGCGGCGCCACGCAGATCGTGCTCTTCGGCTGGTCCATGGGCGGGGCGATCTCCCTGCAGACGGCGGACCTCTCGTTCTACCGGGACGACATCGCGGCCCTCGTGCTGACCGGTCCGGTCGTGGACTGGTTCGAGCTGATCGCCCACCACTCCCGGTCCCGGCGCATCCCCTCGGGGATCGGGTTGCTGGCCACGAACCTGATCTCGCACCCGGCGGGGCGGATGCTGACGGGCCTCGCCGCGCCGGTGGACCTGAAGGCCCTCGACTGGCTCTCCCGCAACGAGCACCTGCGCACGCCCACCCTGGTCCTGCACTCCCTGGACGACGAGTTCGTCCCGGCCGCCAGCTCCCGCCGGCTCGCGGAGCTGAACCGGCTGGTGGAGTTCGTGCCGTTCACCCGGGCCCGGCACACCAAGGAGTGGAACGTGGACCCGCAGCGGTGGGAGGACGCGGTGCGGCGCTGGCTGCCGGACCGGCTGGCGCAGGACGCACGGTCGGCCGGGGGAGCCGGGGTGCTGCGGCGCTGAGCCCGGTCAGGACCGCAGCTCGGCCGTGCGTCCGCCCGTGAGCCGCAGCAGCTCGGCCGGCGCCAGCTCGACGTCGAGGCCGCGGCGCCCGCCGGAGACCAGCACCGTGGGCCATGCGAGCGCCGAGTCGTCCAGCAGCGTGGGAGAGAGAATCTTCTGCCCCAGCGGGGAGATCCCGCCGACCACGTAGCCGGTGCGCCGCTCGGCGAGCCGGGGCTCGGCGAGCGCGGCCCTCTTCCAGCCCAGGGCGGCCGCTGCGGCGCGCACGGACAACCGGGCGGAGACGGGCAGCACCGCCACCGCCCAGTCGCGCTCGTGGACGAGCATCAGCGTCTTGAACACCTGGCCCGGGTCGCGGCCCAGGGCGGCGGCGGCCTCCAGTCCGAAGGAGGCCGCCGCGGGGTCGTGCGCGTACTCGTGCCGGGCATAGGCCACGTGCTCCCGCTCGAGGAGCGCGACCGCCGCCGTGGGGCCGGCGCCGCGCGTGGTCCTCGCCACGGCCGGGCGCTCAGGCGTCCTGGAGCTCGCGGACGCGGCGCTTGACCCGCCCGAGCATCGCCGACATCCCGCGCATCCGCAGCGGGGAGACGAGCTGGGTCAGGCCGAAGCGCTCCGGCAGGTCGTCCGGGATCTCCAGGACCTGCCGGGCGGGCAGGCCGTCGAGGCCCTCGTGCAGGATCGAGGCGAACCCGCGGGTCGTGGGCGCCTCCGCCGGCGCCGAGAAGAACAGGCGCACCGGGGTCTCGGGGCCCGGCTCGGCGCCGTCGTCCCACTCCACCGCCAGGAACAGCGGCGACTGGCACTCGACGACCTGCTCCAGCTCCTCCGGGTGCTCGCCCAGCCGGGCCGGCAGCTCCGGCAGGGAGCGGGAGAACTCGAGCAGCAGCTGCAGCTTGTCCTCCTCCGGGACCGCCGTGAAGTCCTCCACGAGCTCCTCGAGCTGGGCCGGGAGGGCCCCGCTCACCGGGCCGCTCCCGGAACCTCGCCGCGCTCCTCGCCGAGCACGATCGGCACCCGCACGGAGTTGCCCCACTCGGTCCACGAGCCGTCGTAGTTGCGGACCTTCTCGTAGCCGAGCAGGTACTTCAGCACGAACCACGTGTGGCTGGAGCGCTCGCCGATGCGGCAGTAGGCGATGATGTCGTCGTCCTCGGCCAGGCCGACCCCGTCGCGGTAGACGGCCTCCAGCTCCTCGCGGGAGCGGAACCGGGCGTCCTCGGCGGCGGCCCGGGCCCAGGGCACGGAGGCCGCGGTCGGGATGTGCCCGCCGCGCAGCGTGCCCTCCTGCGGGTAGTCGGCCATGTGCGTGCGCTCGCCGGTGTACTCCGGCAGGGAGCGGACGTCGATCAGCGGCTGCTCGCCGAGGTGGGCGAGCACGTCCTCCTGGAAGGCGCGGGCGCGGGCGTCGTCGCGCTCGACCACCGGGTAGTCGGCGCGGCCGGGCACGACCTTCTCGGTGGACAGCTCGCGGCCCTCGGCGATCCACTTGTCCCGCCCGCCGTTCATCAGCCGCACGTCCGGGTGCCCGAAGAGCTCGAACACCCACAGGGCGTAGGCGGCCCACCAGTTGGACTTGTCCCCGTAGACGACGACGGTGGTGTCACGGGAGATGCCCTTGCGGGACATCAGCTCGGCGAACCCGGCGCCGTCCACGTAGTCGCGGGTGTCGGGGCGGTTGAGGTCGGTGTGCCAGTCCACCTTCACGGCGCCCGGGACGTGCCCGGTCTCGTAGAGCAGGACGTCCTCGTCGGACTCGACCAGGACCACTCCGGGGTCGTCGAGGTGCTCGGCGACCCACTGCGTGGACACCAGGCGCTCGGGGTGCGCGTACTGCGCGAACTCTTCGTTGTTCTCCACGGCAACGCCCATGGGGGCTCCTTCCGGGGTGGGGATCGGATTCTCCTCCAGCGTAGTGCTCCGGGGCGGGGACCGCCTCCGCCCACGGGGTGCCGGGCCCGGCCGGGGCCCCGATTTCGCGGCGGGCGCACCGGTGGCCGCGGGGGGACGGGCTAAAATCGCCGCAGCACGCGCGTGCGCCGCCTCGGCGCGCCGAACCAGCGAGCCGCCGTGCCCGGCGGACAGAGAGGTCTCCCGTGAGCATCCAGATCGAACACCTCACCGACCGGCGGCCGAATGTGTCGGCCGATGAACTGCTGGCGGCGTTCCGCCCCTCCGAGCGCTTCGGCGAGGTCTCGTTCGACACCTACCGCCCGGACCCCCAGCAGCCGTCCCAGGCGGAGGCGGTGCGGAAGCTGCGGGCCTTCGCGGACACCGTCGGGCGGGCGGGCTCCGGCGGCGGGTTCCTCGCCAAGCTCTTCGGCGGAGGGTCCCGCCCGGCCGGGGTCCGGACCGGGATCTACCTCGACGGCGGCTTCGGCGTGGGCAAGACCCACCTCCTCGCCTCCCTGTGGCACGCCGTGCCCGGGCCCAAGGCCTTCGGCACCTTCGTGGAGTACACCAACCTCGTGGGCGCCCTGACGTTCCGCAAGGCCGTCGACGCCCTGAGCACCTACCAGCTGGTGTGCATCGACGAGTTCGAGCTCGACGACCCCGGGGACACCGTGCTGATGTCCCGCCTGATGCGCGAGCTCGCCGACGCCGGCGTCCGGATCGCCGCGACCTCCAACACGCTGCCCGGCTCCCTCGGCGACGGCCGCTTCGCCGCCCAGGACTTCCAGCGGGAGATCCAGGTGCTGGCCGACCAGTTCGAGGTGGTGCGCATCGACGGCGAGGACTTCCGCCACCGCGGGCTGCCGCAGTCCCCGGCGCCGCTGTCCGGCGACGAGCTGGAGCGCGCCGTGGAGGAGCGGTTCGCGGGCCGGGTGGTGGCCGCCGACGCGTTCGCCGAGCTGATCGACCACCTCTCCGGAGTGCACCCCTCCCGCTACCGCAAGCTCATCGAGGGGATCGACGCGGTGGTGTGGCAGGACGTGCGCACCATCGAGCAGCAGGCCGTGGCCCTGCGCTTCGTCGTGCTCGCCGACCGCCTCTACGACAAGAACGTGCCGATCATCGCCTCCGGCCAGCCCTTCGACGAGGTCTTCACCGCCGAGATGATGGCCGGCGGCTACCAGAAGAAGTACTACCGGGCGGTCTCCCGGCTCACCGCCCTCGCTCGCGAGGGCATCCTGGGGGACGTCTCCACCGTCTGAGACCACGCCGTGGGTGGCACCGCCGCGCGGGTGCGACGGGGCCACCGGCGGTGCGGGGGCACCCGTCCGGCGCCCACCCCACGGCTCCGCTCCGGCGGGGCGCCGCCGGGCCCGGACCCGGTGCGTGCAGTCCCGCCGGGACAGCACGACGACGAGGGCCCCGGCTGGATTCAGCCGGGGCCCTCGTCGGTGCTCGTGCGCGATACTGGGATCGAACCAGTGACCTCTTCGGTGTGAACGAAGCGCGCTACCGCTGCGCCAATCGCGCTCACTGCTCGAAAACCATAACCCACATCCCGCCCCGGGGCCAATTCGGCCGCCCCTGCGCACCGCCGGGCGAGGATTTGGCGATCCGGAAACGGGTCCCGTACAGTCTTTCCCTGTCAGGAACACCGACGGGTTCCGGCGAGCGGACCGCCTGCGAGGCGCGAACGCTCCACGACTCCGTCGGGTGCCGTACGGCCGGGGCCGGTGGGAACACCGGAAACGGGCTGTGATAGAGTTCCACACCGGAAGATCGAGAGATCGACCGGCAAAGACATGCGGACGTAGCTCAGCTGGTAGAGCACCACCTTGCCATGGTGGATGTCGCGGGTTCGACTCCCGTCGTCCGCTCGGAGTGATCGGCATGTTCCATGCCGTGACCAACGGCCCTGTCCGCGAGGACGAGGTTCCGGTGGGGTGGCCGAGTGGTTAGGCAGCGGCCTGCAAAGCCGTCAACGCGGGTTCGAATCCCGTCTCCACCTCGGTGCACATCCCACCATGCTTGACGGTCTCCGCGGAGACCGCCGGTCAAGCGCGATTGGCGCAGCGGTAGCGCGCTTCCCTGACACGGAAGAGGTCACTGGTTCGATCCCAGTATCGCGCACCACCTGGAAGGCCCCGGCTCGACGAGCCGGGGCCTTCGGCGTGCCCGGGCCTCCGCCGCCGGCAGGGCCCGGCGGGCGAGCCCGGCCCGCTCCCGTGTCCGAGGCGGTCGATAGCCTGCCGCCCAGGACCCGGAGCACCGGGTCCTCCCCGCACGAGCCGGGGACCCGACGGAGAGGCGACGAGCAGCGTGACACAGCCCAGGCTGGCGGAACAGACCGAGTACGGACGGATGTACGCGAGGTCCACCTCGGAGCAGGCGACCGTCCCCTCCATCACCACGGTGCTGTCCCGGGCCGCCAACGACCTGGACGGCTGGTACGGCTACTCGGCCGCGCAGGCGGCCGTGCGGGACGACCGGCTGCGCGCGGCGCTCGGCTCGCCCGCCCAGCTGCGCGCCGTCGTGCGGGACGCGGCCAAGGCCGCCGAGCGCCACCGGGACGACGCGGCCGCCCGCGGGGACCGCGTGCACACCTACGCCGAGCAGATCGCCCTGCGCGCGCTCGGGAAGCCGCACCGGGCCGTCGAGGCGCGGGCCGCCCTGGCCGAGCACGGCGAGGAGCGCTTCGCCTCCCGCTTCGACGAGTGGTGGGACCTCTACGCCCCCGAGCCGCTCGCCGTGGAGGTCACGGTCTGGAACTCCACCGTGGGCTATGCGGGCACCCTCGACCTCGTCGCCCGGATCGCCGGCAAGGTGTGCCTGATCGACTACAAGACGAAGGGCACGGACCGGGACGGGCGCGTGAAGTCCCTGGACGCGAAGGTCGTCACCCAGCTCGTGGCCGGGCTCAAGGCCGAGGAGTCCCTCGTGGACGCCGAGGCCGGCACCTGGGAGCCGTGGGCCTACGGCAGCGCGGACCTGCTGCTGGGGGTCGCGGTGGGGGAGACGGAGGTCGTGCCCGTGCAGGCCGTGCCGGCGGTGCTCGAGCAGCACTGGTACAAGTTCTGCGCCCTGCACCGGTTGTGGACCCAGGAGACCGCCCTCGCCGCGGCCGGCCCCGCGCTGCGGCCCGTGCCCCCGCCCCCGCCGCGCGAGCCGTCGTAGGACGCCGCCCGGGCGGGCCCGCCCCTGTGGGCGGCGGGCGGCCCGTAGACTTGTCGGGTCGAGAGCGAGGTTGCCCCATGCCCATCCTGCCCATCCGTACCATCGGCGATCCCGTCCTGCGCACCCGCGCGTCGGAGGTCGCGGAGTTCGACGACGCCCTGCGCCGGCTCGTCGCGGACATGACCGAGACGATGCTCGACGTCGGCGGCGTCGGCCTCGCCGCGCCCCAGGTCGGGATCGGCGTGCGCCTGTTCACCTGGGCGCTCGAGGGCAGCGCCGGGCACGTCGTCAATCCGGTGCTGGAGGTGGGGGAGGAGCCCCAGGAGGGCAGCGAGGGCTGCCTCTCCGTGCCCGGACTCGGTTTCGGGACCCCGCGCCGGAACTGGGCCCGGGTCACCGGGCTCGACCAGGACGGGCACCCCGTCACCGTCGAGGGCACCGGCCTGCTCGCGCGCTGCCTGCAGCACGAGACCGACCACCTGGACGGCCGGCTCTACGTCGACCGTCTCGTCGGGGCGGCCAGGAAGGAGGCGATGCGGGCCATCCGCGCCGCCGACTACAACGGGGTGGTCAGCGGTGTTGCCGGGCAGCGGGCCGCGACCGTGGGCTCCTCCTTCGGCACCGGTGCCGCCTTCGGCGCCGGCCGCGCCTGAACCGCAACCGCACCCCGTCCCCACCCGTCTGGAGAGCAGTGAAGATCCTCTACGCCGGCACGCCGTCCGTCGCCGTGCCGCCCCTGGTCCACCTGGCCGAACGGCCCGGGATCGAGATCGTGGCCGTCCTGACCCGCACCGACGCGCCCGTGGGGCGCAAGAAGGTGCTCACCCCCTCGCCCGTGGCGCAGGAGGCGGAGGAGCGGGGCCTGCCCGTGCTCAAGGCCAACCGGGTCGACGCCGAGCTGACCGAGCGGATCCGCGGTCTGGGCGCGGACGTGGCCGCGGTGGTGGCCTACGGCGCCCTGGTGCCCCGGGCCGCCCTCGACGCCGTCCCGCACGGCTGGATCAACCTGCACTTCTCCCTGCTCCCGCAGTGGCGCGGCGCCGCCCCCGTCCAGCGGGCCCTGATGGCCGGTGACACGGTCGTGGGCGCCAGCACCTTCCTGCTGGAGGCCGGGCTGGACACCGGCCCCGTCGTCGGGACGATGACCGACGAGCTCCGCCCCGAGGACACCGCCGGCACGGTCCTGGACCGGTTGTCCCGCACGGCGGCGCCCCTGCTGGCGGACTCGCTGCGGGCGGTGGTCGAGGGCACGGCCCGTCCCACCGCCCAGCAGGGCGAGGTGAGCCTCGCCCCCAAGCTGACCGCCGAGGACGGGCGGGTCCGCTGGACGGACCCGGCCGTGGCCGTGGTCCACCGGGTCCGCGGGGTGACCCCCGAACCGGGGGCCTGGACCCAGCTCGACGGCCGCCGGTTCAAGCTCGAGCGCGTCGTGGCCCGCCCCGACGAGCGCGAGCTCGCGCCGGGGGAGTGCGTGCTGCGCGGCGACGCCGTGCTCGTGGGCACCGGCTCGTACGCGGTGCAGCTGACCACGGTGCAGCCCGCGGGGAAGAAGACCATGGACGCCGCCGCCTGGGCGCGGGGCCGGAGCACGGAGGACGAGGTGGTGTTCGGGTGAGCGAGCACGGGAACAGGGCACGCGACGACCGCCGGGGCGGCCGCGACCGGCGCCCCGGGGGCGAGCGGCGCAACGCCAGGGGCCACGAGCGCAACCGGCGCGCCCAGACGGAGCGGGCGTTCTCCTCCGCGGCGCCCTCCGGCCGGACGCGGCGCGCCGACCCGGCCCGGCTGGCCGCGTTCGAGACCCTGCGCGCGGTCTCCGAGGAGGGCGCCTACGGCAACCTCGTGCTCCCGAAGGCCGTGCGGGCCCACCGGCTCGACCGGCGGGACGCCGGCTTCGCCACCGAGCTCGCCTACGGCGCCCTGCGCTGGCAGGGGACCTGGGACGCCGTGCTGGCCCGGTGCGTGGACCGTCCGCTGGCCGACCTCGACGGTGCGGTCCTGGACGCCCTGCGCCTGGGCGCCCACCAGCTGCTCGCCATGCGGGTGCCCGACCACGCCGCCCTCGACCAGACGGTCGGACTGGTGCGGGCCGTGGTGGGCGCAGGCCCCGGAGGCCTCGTCAACGCGGTCCTGCGCAAGGTCGCGGCCCGCGACCTCAGCGCGTGGATCGCCGAGCTGAGCACCGACGCGGCCGACGAGACCGCACGGCTCGGCCTGGCCCACGCCCACCCCGCCTGGGTGGTCCGGGCCCTGCGCCAGGCGCTCGTGGCCCACGGGCGGACCGGCACCGAGATCGAGGCCCTGCTCGGGGCGGACAACGACGCGCCCGTGGTCAACCTCGTGGCCCTGCCCGGCCTCGGCGACCTGGCGGAGGCCCTCGGCACGGGGGCCGAGCCGGGCGGGCTCGTCCCGGACTCCGCGCTGAGCAGCGGCGGGGACCTGCACCGGCTCTCGTCCGTGCGCGCGGGCGGGGTCCGGGTCCAGGACGCGGGGTCCCAGCTGGTCGCCCGTGCCCTGGCCGCGACCGGCGACGGGGACGCCGAGGGTGAGCGCTGGCTCGACCTGTGCGCCGGTCCCGGCGGAAAGGCCGCGCTCCTGGCCGCACTGGCCGCCCGGCACGGCGCGCACCTGACGGCCAACGAGGTGGCCCCGCACCGCGCCGAGCTCGTGCGCCAGGCCCTGCGGCCCGTCCCGACGCACGCGTGGACGGTGCGCACCGGCGACGGCCGCGACGCGCACGAGCTGCTCGGGGGCCGCTCCGCCGAGGAGGCCGGCTTCGACCGGGTGCTCGTCGACGCGCCGTGCACCGGGCTCGGGGCGCTGCGCCGGCGCCCGGAGTCGCGCTGGCGGCGCAGCCCGCGCGACCTCGCCGAGCTGGGACCGCTGCAGCGGGAGCTGCTCGAGGCCGCCCTGGACGTCACCCGGCCCGGCGGCACGGTCGCCTACGCCACGTGCTCCCCGCACGCGGCCGAGACCCTCGCGGTGGTCCAGGACGTGCTGGGCCGGCGCCGGGACGCGGAGCTCGTCGACGCCCTGGGCCCGGTCCGGGAGGCCGCCCTGCCCGGCTCCCTCACGGCGGACCGGGACCCGTCCCGCCCGTGGGAGGGCACGGCCGGCCCCGCGACCGTCCAGCTGTGGCCGCACGTGCACGGCACCGACGCCATGTTCCTGGCCCTGCTGCGCAAGCGCTGACCCCTCCCCGTTCCCGACCACCCAGGAGCCCACCGTGCCCCGCACCTGCATCCACCCCTCCATCCTCTCCGCCGACTTCGTCAACCTCGAGGCCGAGCTGGCGCGGATCAGCACCGCCGACGCCGTGCACGTGGACGTCATGGACAACCACTTCGTCCCGAACCTGACCCTGGGCCTGCCCGTGGTGGAGCGGCTGCTGGCCGTCAGCCCGGTCCCGCTCGACGTGCACCTGATGATCGAGGACGCGGACCGCTGGGCCACCGGCTACGCCGAGCTCGGCTGCGAGTCGGTCACCTTCCACGCCGAGGCCGCACGCGCCCCGCTGAGGCTGGCCCGCGAGCTGCGCGCCCACGGCGCCCGGGCCGGTCTCGCCCTGCGCCCGGCGACCCCCGTGGAGCCCTACCTGGACCTGCTGCCGGAGCTCGACATGCTCCTGATCATGACGGTGGAGCCGGGCTTCGGCGGGCAGGCCTTCCTCGACGTCACGCTGCCCAAGATCCGACGCGCGGCCGAGGCCGTGCGCGCCGGCGGCGGACGGGTGGCCCTGCAGGTCGACGGCGGGATCACGGAGGAGACCGTCGTGCGCGCCGCGGAGGCCGGCGCGGACACGTTCGTGGCCGGATCGGCCGTGTACGGCGCGGGGGACCCCGAGGCCGCGATCACGGCGCTGCGGGACGCCGCCGGCACCCGCCGGTCCTGAGCGAACCCGTCGCGGCCGGTGCCGCCGCCCCGTCCGGGCTGTGCCATAATCGGGCTCAACAACAACGTGTTCCGGGGTCGGTGCAAGTCCGAACCGGCGGTCACAGTCCGCGAACCGTGCGGCGTCCCAGCGGGGCGGCCACGGCCGAACCGGTGGAACTCCGGTACCGACAGTCAGAGTCTGGATGGAAGGCAACACGTTCGACGGTCCTCGCGGCGCGCCGGCAGGGCGTGCCACGTCGCCGTCCGGGCCCCGCGGGGCCCGGACGGCGGTGCCGTCGTCCTGAACCCCGGAACCCACCCGGGAAAGGACGGCACGATGGACCCGCAGCACCGGCCCGGCGCAGACGCCGAGCGGTCGATCATGCGGACCGCGCTGCACGCGGCGGCGCGAGGACCCCGCGGCGCCAATCCCCTCGTCGGGGCCGTCCTGGCCGACGCCGCGGGCGGGATCCTGCACGTCGGCCACCACCGCGGGGCGGGCACCGTCCACGCCGAGGTCGACGTCCTGCAGCGCGCCGCCTCCGCCGGCACCGACCTGCGCGGCAGCACCCTGTACGTGACCCTCGAGCCCTGCAACCACTGGGGCCGCACCGGACCGTGCGCCGGGGCGATCGTGGAGGCGGGCGTGCCCCGGGTGGTCTTCGCCGCCCCCGACCGCACGGCCGCGGCCTCCGGCGGGGCGGCCACCATGCGCGCCGCCGGGCTGGAGGTGCACTCCGGGCTGCTCGCCGACGAGGCCGAACGGCTCAACGACCGCTGGGGCGAGACCATGCGCGCCCAGCGCCCGTTCGTCACCCTCAAGGTCGCCCAGACCCTCGACGCCCGGATCGCCGCGGCGGACGGGACCAGCCAGTGGATCACCTCGTCCCCGGCGCGCGAGCACGGCCACGAGCTGCGCGGCCGCGCCGACGCGGTGCTCGTGGGCACCGGGACGGTGCTGGCCGACGACCCGCGGCTCACCGCCCGCGCCGGCGACGGCGCCGCCGTCCCGCGGCAGCCGCTGCGCGCGGCCATGGGGCTGCGCACGGTTCCCGCGGGTGCCGCGATCCGGGGCGCCGACGGGCGGTTCCGCCACCTCGCCACCCACGACCCGCACGCGGCCCTGGCCGAGCTCTACGACGCCGGAGCGCGCCACGTGCTCATCGAGGGCGGGGCCACCGTCGCCGCAGGCTTCCTGCGCGCCGACCTCGTCGACGAGATCAGCCTCTACCAGGCGCCGCTGCTGCTGGGGGCCGGCCGGCCGGCCTTCGCCGAGCAGGGCATCGGCACCCTCGCCGACGCCTCCCATTGGCGCCTGGACCCCACGGGCGGGGGCCCCGTGCAGCAACTGGGCCCGGACCTGTGGATCCACCTGCGACCCGCCCCCGAAGGCTGACCGGCCCGCCCGGCGCCCGCCTCCGACCAGCCACCCCACAGACCGACAGCACCACAGACCGACAGAAACAGAGGAAAGACCGCATGTTCACAGGAATCGTCGCCGGCCGGGGCACCGTGCGCTCGGTCGACGCCCACCCGGACGGCAGGAGCGCCCGCCTCCTCGTGGACGCCGGCCCGCTCGTCGCCGACCTGCCGCACGGCGGCTCCCTCGCCGTGAACGGCGTGTGCCTCACCGCCACCCGCACCGAGCAGATCGGGACCGGGCAGTTCCTGGCCGACGTCATCGGCGAGACGCTCGCGCGCACCAACCTCGGGACCCTGGCCCCCGGCGACACCGTGAACCTCGAGCGCTGCGTGCCCGCCGGCGGGCGCCTGGACGGCCACGTGGTCCAGGGCCACGTCGACGGCACCGGCACCGTCGCCGCCCGGGAGGACCTGGGGGAGTGGGAGCGGGTGCGGGTCGCCGTGCCCGCCGAGCTCGCCCCCTTCGTCGCGGAGAAGGGCTCGATCGCCGTGGACGGGGTCTCCCTCACGATCACGGCGGTCAGCGAGCCGGGCGCGGCGGAGCCCTGGTTCGAGATCGGGCTCATCCCGGCCACCCTCGCCGAGACCACGCTCGGGACGCGCCCCGTGGGCTCGTCCGTCAACGTCGAGGTCGACGTCCTCGCGAAGTACGCCCAGCGTCTGCTGGCCTTCGCCCGACCCGACAGCACCCCGGCGCCGGACGCCGTCGGGCCCACGGCAGGAGAAGGAGCATGATGCGGACCAGCAGCACCCCGACGGGAACGGGCCCCGGCGCGGGCGGCACGGACGAGGAGATCCGCCTGGACCCCGTGGCGGCGGCCGTCGAGGCCATGGCCCAGGGGCGCCCGGTCGTGGTCGTGGACGACGCCGACCGCGAGAACGAGGGCGACATCGTCTTCGCGGCCCAGCACGCCACCGCCGAGCTCATGGGCTTCACCGTCCGGCACACCTCGGGGGTCGTGTGCGTGCCCATGACCGGGGACCGCGCCGACGCGATGCGCCTGCCCCCCATGGTCGACGTCAACGAGGACTCGAAGGGCACCGCCTACACGATCACGTGCGACGCCCGCCACGGCGTGAGCACCGGCATCAGCGCCGCCGACCGGGCGCTCACCGCCCGGCTGCTCGCCGACCCCGCCGCCGGGCCGGCGGACCTCACGCGCCCCGGGCACATCCTGCCCCTGCGCGCCGTCGACGGCGGCGTCGCCGCCCGCCGCGGGCACACCGAGGCCGCCGTCGAGCTGTGCTCCCTCGCGGGCCTGGAACCCGTGGGCGTCATCGCCGAGCTCGTCCACGACGAGGGCGAGATGATGCGGCTGCCGGCCCTGCGGGCCTTCGCCGACCGGCACGGGATCCCGCTGGTGAGCATCGAGGACCTGGCGGCCGAACTGCGCGGGGGCCGCCGATGAGGCAGGACGCGCCCCTGGTGGGCTCGGAGCCCGTGGTGGTGCCCACTCCCGAGGGCCGCTTCGAGGTCGTCGGCTGGCGGCTGCCCGGCGGATCCGTCGACCCGGCCGCCGAGCACCTCAGTCTCACCGCCCCGTCCTCGGACCGGGTGCCCGTGGGACAGCCCCCGCTCGTGCGGCTGCACTCCGAGTGCCTCACCGGGGACGTCTTCGGCTCCTACCGGTGCGACTGCGGTCCCCAGCTGCACCTGGCCCTGCGCCGGATCGCCGACGACGGCGGCACCCTGCTGTACCTGCGCAACCACGAGGGCCGCGGCATCGGCCTGGTCAACAAGCTGCGCGCCTACAAGCTCCAGGACGCCGGGGCGGACACCGTGGAGGCCAACGAGCTGCTCGGCCTGCCCGCCGACGCCCGGGACTACACCGCCGCGGCGACGATCCTGCACCACCTGGGGCTGACCCGGATCCGGCTGCTCAGCAACAACCCCGCCAAGGCGGAGCGGCTGGCCGAGCTGGGCATCGACGTCGTCGCGATGGTGCCCAACGAGGTCCCGGCCCGCCCCGAGAACCACGACTACCTCGCGACCAAGCGGGACCGCATGCGCCACCGCCTGCGCCACGTCGACGACACCACCGCACACCCCGACGGACCGGCGCACGCCGCCGACCGCACCAACAGCACAGGAGACCTCACCCCATGAGCGGACACGGAGCCCCCGACATCGACCTCAGCACCGCCGACGCGAGCGGTCTGCGCGTCGCCGTCGTCGCCTCGAGCTGGCACACGGTGATCATGGACGGGCTGCTCGACGGCGCCCGCCGCGCGCTCGCCGACGCCGGCGTCACCGGTGCCCAGGTCGTGCGCGTGCCCGGCAGCTTCGAGCTGCCGGTCGCCGCCGCCCGCCTGGCGCCGGGGCTGGACGCCGTGGTGGCCCTCGGCGTGGTCGTGCGCGGCGGCACGCCGCACTTCGACTACGTCTGCTCCGCCGCCACGCAGGGTCTCACGGACGTCACGGTGCGCACCGGCGTGCCCGTGGGCTTCGGCGTGCTGACCTGCGACACCGAGCAGCAGGGCCTGGACCGCGCCGGGCTCGAGGACTCGAAGGAGGACAAGGGCTACGAGGCCACGGCCGCCGCGGTGCAGACCGCCCTGCTCCTGCGCTCGCTCGGGGTCTGAGACCCCGCCCTCCCGCCCCGCCGGCGCCCGGTCCTCCCGGGACGACGCCGGTCGGGAGGGCTCCGCCGACCCATTACCCTGGTAGTCGTGAAAACCTTCGAGACCCTCTTCGCCGAGATCAGCGACAAAGCCGCGACCCGACCGGACGGCTCCGGCACCGTCCGTGAGCTCGACACCGGCGTGCACGGGATCGGCAAGAAGGTCGTCGAGGAGGCCGCCGAGGTCTGGATGGCGTGCGAGTACGAGACCTCCGAGCAGGCCGCGGAGGAGATCTCCCAGCTGCTCTACCACCTGCAGGTCATGATGGTCGCCAAGGGCCTGACGCTCGAGGACGTCTACCGCCACCTCTGAGCACCGCCCCCGCACCCCGTCCCACCGAAGCCGAGAAGGATCCCCATGCTGCGTGTCGCAGTGCCCAACAAGGGCGCCCTGTCCGAAGCCGCCGTCACCATGCTCAAGGAGGCCGGGTACCGGCAGCGCCGGGACTCCCGCGAGCTGGTCCTCGTGGACCCGGAGGCCAACATCGAGTTCTTCTACCTGCGCCCGCGCGACATCGCGGTGTACGTGGGCGGAGGCACCCTCGACGTCGGGATCACCGGCCGGGACCTGCTGCTGGACTCCGGGGCCCACGCGGACGAGGACCTGGGGCTGGACTTCGCCCGCTCCACGTTCCGCTTCGCCGGCCCCGCCGGGCAGTACTCCACGATCGCCGAGCTGGCCGGCAAGCGCATCGCGACCAGCTACGACGGGCTGCTCCGCGACTATCTCGCCGAGCGCGGCGTGGAGGCCTCGGTGGTGCGCCTCGACGGTGCGGTCGAGTCCTCCATCCGGCTCGGCGTGGCCGACGCGATCGCCGACGTGGTCGAGACCGGCAACACCCTGCGCGCCGCGGGGCTGCAGGTCTTCGGGGAGCCGATCATGACCTCCGAGGCCCTGCTCATCCGCAGCCGCACCGCCCCGGAGCCCGAGGGCCTGGCCGTGCTGCGCCGGCGCCTGCAGGGCGTGCTGGTGGCCCGGCAGTACGTGCTGATGGACTACGACGTCGCCGAGGACCTCGTCGAGGCCGCCACCCGGATCACCCCCGGCATGGAGGGCCCCACCATCTCCCGGCTCGGCCGGGGCAACGCCTGGGCCGTGCGCGCCATGGTCCCGAAGGCCGAGACCAACAAGGTCATGGACGCCCTCTACGACGTCGGGGCCCGCGCCATCCTCGTCTCCCCGATCCAGGCCGCCCGCATCTGACCGTCCCCACCCACCGCCGAGGAGGTTCCGCCCGTGGGCGTTGCCGTACGTGTCATCCCGTGCCTGGACGTCGACGCCGGTCGCGTCGTCAAGGGCGTCAACTTCGAGAACCTGCGCGACGCCGGGGACCCGGTCGAGCTGGCCAAGCGCTACAACCAGGCCGGCGCCGACGAGCTGACGTTCCTGGACGTCACGGCCTCCTCCGCCGCCCGTGCCACCACCTTCGACGTCGTCTCCCGTACCGCCGAGCAGGTCTTCATCCCGCTCACGGTGGGCGGCGGTGTGCGCGCGGTCGCCGACGTCGACCGGCTGCTGCGCTGCGGGGCGGACAAGGCCTCCATCAACACCGCGGCGGTCGCCCGCCCCGGGGTGATCGACGAGATCACCGGGCACTTCGGCAGCCAGGTGCTCGTGCTCTCCCTCGACGCCCGGCGCACGGGCAACACCCCTTCCGGCTTCGAGGTCACGACCCACGGCGGGCGGACCCTCACCGGCCTCGACGCCCTGGAGTGGGCGCGGGAGGCCGCGGACCGCGGCGTGGGGGAGATCCTGCTCAACTCCATGGACGCGGACGGCACCCAGGAGGGCTTCGACCTGGAGATGATCCGGGCCGTGCGCGCCCGGGTGCACGTGCCGCTCATCGCCTCGGGCGGGGCCGGGTCTCCCGAGCACTTCCCGCCGGCCGTGGAGGCCGGGGCGGACGCCGTGCTGGCCGCCTCGATCTTCCACTTCGGTCCGGTGCACGCCATCGCCGAGGTCAAGGACGCCCTGCGCGCGGCGGGGCACGAGGTCCGCTGAGGCGACCGTAGCCGTGGACGGGCGCCGGGCGTACAGTCGGAAGTGAGCTGACGACAGTCGCTCGACAGGCCGACCACCAAGGAGTCCACCGTGGGACTGAACAGCATCCTCAGAAGCTTCACCGGACGGGGCACCGGGCGTGCCACCGGAGGCCGCCGGGCGACCCGCGGCGTGAACGCCGCCGGTCAGGCCGGTGCCGGGCGCAACGCGGGCCGCGGTCTCGGGGGCAAGCTGCGGGGCCTTCTCAACCGCCGCTAGACGCCGCACCGCCCGGGCCGGGCGACCCCCGACGGGGCCGCCCGGCTCAACGCGTCCCCCGGCAGGTCCCGTCGAGCCAGTCGCGCACCGGGGCGAGCGCGCCGTCCAGGGCCGCGCCGTCGAACCGGGCCCCCGGACCGTCCACGAGCTCCTCGCTGTAGGAGTCCACGAGCAGCTGGACCCGGGACAGGTCCGCGGCGAGCTCGGGGGGAGCAGCGGCGAGCATGCCGGCGATCTCGTCCTCGACGGCCTGCACCTGCTCGGGGCGCGGACCGGTGGACAGGCTGGCGGGCAGCAGGGCGAGCGCCAGCAGGTCCTCGGCCACCGCGGCGCACGCCTCCGCGCGGTCCGCGTAGGCCCCCCACGGCCCGCGGGCGGGCGGGGAGCTCGCCGGAGGAGCGGACGGAGCCGACGACGGCGCGACGGCGGAGGGTCCGGGGGCCGCCGGCGTGCCGCCGGACGACGCGGGGCCGCCGGCAGGATCCCCGGGTGCGCCGGGCCCGGCGCACCCGGCCAGGAGCAGCCCCGTGAGGGCCGCTGCTGCTGCGCGTCGCCGTCGCCGCGTCGTCCTGGGGTGCATCGTCGTGGGTGTCCTCGCCCGCCGTCCCGAACCGGTTCCTCCCCCACCATAGGTGCTGGCCCCCGCTTCCGGCAGACCGGCGGACCCGCCCTCAGGGTTCCCCTATCCTGGGGGCGGACGGCCGGGAGGAGGCGCACGTGCGAGTCGTCGTCGTCGCGCTGCGGGCCGCGGCCCTGGCCGTCGCGATCTGGGCCCTGGTGTCCCGGGCCGGCTGCGCGTTCGTGACGCGCACCTGCCTCGGCTCCAACCTGTTCAGCTACTTCACGATCCACAGCGCGTTCCTGCTGGTCCTCGCCGTGCTCCTGGCCGTGCTGCACACGGCCTCCGGGCGCAGGGAGCCCGGCTGGCTGACGGGGCTCCGGGCCCTGTCCACCACCTACACGGTGGTCTCGGGCACGGTCTTCGCGGTGCTGCTGGCCAACGCCGAGCTGTTCGGCCACCTGTTCCTCGTGCCGCTGTCCTCGAAGGTGCTGCACTTCGTGCTGCCGGTCTACGCGGTGCTCGACCTCCTGCTGGCCCCGGGCCGGAACCGGCTGCGCTGGGCCACCACCTGGGTGGCCACCGTGTTCCCGGCGCTGTGGGCCGTGTACACCCTCGTGCGGGGCCGCATGGTGCACTGGTACCCCTACTTCTTCCTCGACCCGGACCTCGTGGGCGGATACCGGGCCGTGGGCACCTACGCCCTCGGCCTGTCGATGTACATCCTCGCCGTGGCGTTCGTGACGGTCGCCGCCACCCGGCTGCCGGCCGTCCCGGCGCGCTCCACGGGCTCGGCACGGGGACGGGCCCGCCGCCGGAGGGACTCCCCGGGAGCACCCCCCGGGGGCCCCGGCGCGGGACCGCGGGCCGCGCGAGGACGGAGCCCGGGAGCACGGGGTGCGGACGGGCGGTGTGCGGACGGCAGGGACACCGGTCCCCGGAACGGGTCGATAGGATGGGGTCGATGAACGAGCAGAGCCCCGACCCCGGAACCGACGTCCTCGATCCCGCCGTGGCGCAGCGCCTCAAGCGGGACCCGGCCGGTCTCGTGGCCGCCGTGGTGCAGCAGCACGACACCCAGGAGGTGTTGATGCTGGGCTGGATGGACGACGAGGCCCTGCGCCGCACCCTGACGGAGGGCCGCGTGACGTTCTGGTCCCGCTCCCGCCAGGAGTACTGGCGCAAGGGCGATACCTCCGGGCACGTCCAGCGGGTCCACAGCGTGAGCCTGGACTGCGACGGCGACGCCCTGCTCGTGCAGGTCGACCAGACCGGCGCCGCCTGCCACACCGGCACCCGCAGCTGCTTCGACGGCCGCGACCTCGGCGCCGTCGCCACCGTCTGAGCCGCACCCCTCCGCACCCTCCGTCCGCCACCAGGAAGTCAGGTCGACACCCATGCAGGACCTGGGCACCATCAGCCCCACGCTCGAGGAGTTCCGCGCGCTCGCCGCGGAGCGCCGCGTCATCCCCGTCCGGATCAGGATCCTCGCGGACGCCATGACCCCGATCGGCCTCTACCGGGCGCTCGCGCTCGAGGACGGCGCGGCCCGCCCCGGCACCTTCCTCCTGGAGTCCGCGGCCGCGGGCGGTGTCTGGTCCCGCCACTCGTTCGTCGGCGCCAACTCCCGGGCCACGCTCACGGCCAAGGACGGGCAGGCCCACTGGATCGGCCGGGCGCCGGCCGGAGCCCCCACCAGCGGCAACCCGGTCGAGGCGCTGCGGGACACCATGGCGCTCCTGCACACGGAGCGCTTCGAGGACGTCCCGCCGCTGACCTCCGGGCTCGTCGGCTTCGTGGGCTGGGAGGCCGTGCGCCGCTGGGAACGGCTCCCGCACCCGCCGGAGGACGACCTGCGCCTGCCCGAGCTGGCGATGAACCTCGTCTCGGACATCGCCATCCACGACAACACGGACGGCACCGTGATGCTCGTGGCCAACGCCGTCAACTTCGACGACACCGACGAGCGCGTCGACGAGGCCTGGACGGACGCCGTGGAGCGGGTGCACGCGATGCTCGAGAAGCTTGCCCGGCCCGCCGACCACGTCACCGCCTCGACGCTCAGCGGCGCCGACGAGATCCGCGGGGACCTGGAGTCCAAGGTCGCCCAGAGCTGGGACCGCGCGCTCTTCATGAACTCCATCGCCGAGGGCAAGAAGGCCATCGTCGACGGCGACATCTTCCAGGTCGTGGTCTCCCGCCGCTTCGAGACGGCGTGCGGGGCCGACTCCCTCGACGTCTACCGCATGCTGCGGGCCATCAACCCCAGCCCCTACATGTACCTGTACAACTTCGAGGACGCCGACGGGCGCCCCTTCTCGATCGTCGGATCCTCCCCGGAGGCGCTCGTGACCGTGACGGGGGACCAGGCCGTGACGCACCCGATCGCCGGGTCGCGCCCCCGCGGGCGGACCGTGGAGGAGGACCTCGACCTGGAGCGGGACCTGCTCCAGGACGAGAAGGAGCGCTCCGAGCACCTCATGCTCGTGGACCTCGCCCGCAACGACATCTCCAAGATCGCCGTCCCGGGCTCCGTGGAGGTCACGGAGTTCATGGAGGTCGAGCGCTTCAGCCACATCATGCACCTGTGCTCCAACGTCGTCGGGCGGATGCGCCCGGACGCCACCGCCTACGACGTCCTCGCCGCGACCTTCCCCGCCGGCACCCTCTCCGGCGCGCCCAAGCCGCGCGCCCTGCGCCTGCTCGACCAGTACGAGCCGCTGCGCCGGGCCGTCTACGGCGGGGTGGTCGGCTACCTCGACTTCGCCGGGGACATGGACATGGCGATCGCCATCCGCACCGCCCTGCTCGTCGACGGCAAGGCCTACGTGCAGGCCGGCGGCGGCATCGTCGCCGACTCGGACCCGGAGGCCGAGGCCCTCGAGTCCCTCAACAAGGCCACCGCACCCCTGCGGGCCGTGCTCCTCGCCGAGCGGCTGCGCGAGCTCGACCTCGAGCGCACCGCCGTGCCGGGCACCGGTGCCGGGCGTGGCTGAGGCCCCCGCCGCCCCCCGGGGGCGGCTGACCCGGAAGTCCACGGTGGTGACCGCCACGCTGCTCGCGGCGCTCGCGGTCTTCGCGTGCTCGGCGGCCACGTGGATCTCGGCCACGGTGCGGACCACGCTGGAGCCCGTGACCGTGGACGTCGCCGGCTCCGAGGCGGCCCCGGCGGTCACCGCCCTGGGCCTGGTCGCGGCCGCCGGTGCCCTCACCACGGCGATCTCCGGGCGGGTGCTGCGCCCGGTGGTCTCCGTGGTGGTGGTGCTGGCGGGCCTCGGCGCCCTGGCCGCGGCCGTGGCCGTGCCGGCGGACCCGGCCGGTGCCGCGCGGACCGCCGTGGGGGAGTCCACCGGCCTGGTCAACGCCGGCGGCGAGTACGCCCTGACGCCCTGGCCCTGGCTCGCGGCCGTCGCGGCCGTGCTGGTCGCCCTGTGCGGGGCCTGGGCCCTCCTGGCGGGCCGGTCGTGGACGGCGGCCCGGCGCTACGAGCGCACCGGGACGGAGCCGGCCGCGGGCGGGCCCGCCCGCGGCGGGGACGAGATCGACTCGTGGGACGCCCTCACGGAGGGGCGCGACCCCACCGCCTGAGCCGCGCCCGCGCCCGCCGCACCGCGCCGCGGCGCGGTGCGCACCGGGCGCCGCGGAGTGGCACAATGGAGCGAGACAGACTGTCAGCAACCGCCGTGCCCCCGACGGGGCCCGGCGAGCGGGGCCGACCGGCCCCGGCAGGGAAATCAGGAGTGCAGCAATCATGGCAAACGGCAACGAGATCGTCCTCGACCACACGGGCTTCGTGGGGCACGGCAACACCCTCGCCGCCTGGGTGACCGTCGGGATCATGTCCGTGGGCGTCATCGTGGGCGTCGTGGGCTTCACCCTGGGCAACACGCCCCTGCTCATCGTGGGCATCGGCCTCGTCGTCGTCGGCCTGATCGCCGGTGCCGTGCTGCGCTCCATGGGCCACGGGGCCGGTTCGGAGCAGCGCAAGCACGAGGCCCGCGACCACCAGGGCTGACCCCGGCCCGGCCCGCGCAGCACGCGCCCCGGCCGACCGCCCCCGCACGGGACCGGACCCCGCCCCGGCACGACCGGGTCGGCGACCGCACGTCCCGCAGCACGCACGAAGGCGGCCGTCGCCGCCGAGAGGACAGGAATCCATGTCGCAACAGAGCACCGGGACGGTCCTGGACACCATCATCGAGGGCGTCCGCGCGGACCTGGCGGAGCGCCGGGAGCGGGTCGGCCTCGACGAGCTGCGGGAGGCGGCGGCCCAGCGGCCGCCGGCCCTGGACGCCGAGTCCGCCCTGCGCGGGCCGAGCCGGGACGCGGTGCAGGTCATCGCCGAGGTCAAGCGCTCCAGCCCGTCCAAGGGCGCCCTCGCGCCGATCGCCGACCCCGCCCTGCTCGCCACGGCCTACGAGCGCGGCGGGGCCTCTGTCATCTCCGTGCTGACCGAGCAGCGCCGCTTCAACGGGTCCCTGGCCGACCTCGACGCCGTGCGCGCGGCCGTGGGCGTGCCCGTGCTGCGCAAGGACTTCACGGTCGACGAGTACCAGATCTGGGAGGCGCGGGCGCACGGCGCCGACCTGGTCCTGCTGATCGTGGCCGCGCTCACCGACGAGCAGCTGCGCCGGTTCCTGCACCTGACCCACGAGCTGGGCATGCACGCCCTCGTGGAGACCCACACGCCCGAGGAGATCGAGCGCGCCGTCGCGGTGGGCGCCCGGATCGTGGGCGTGAACGTCCGCGACCTCAAGACCCTCGACACCGACGTCAGGACCTTCGGACGGCTGGCGGGACTCCTGCCGCAGGACGCGGTGCTCGTCGCCGAGTCCGGGGTGGAGGGCGAGGAGCAGATCGAGCTCTACGCCTCCCACGGGGCGAAGGCCGTGCTGGTCGGCGAGGCGCTCGTGCGCAGCGACGACGCCGCGGCCACCATCGGCAGCTTCCGCACGGCGGGCGCGGCGGCCCGTGCCCGCCGGCACGCCTCCGCCGCCGAGGCCGGGGCGGCCGCCGAGGAGGCGGCGTCCCTGCGCGGCGCGCCGGGGCCCTACTTCGGGGACTTCGGCGGGCGCTGGATGCCCGAGTCCCTCGTCGCCGCGCTCGACGAGCTGACGGACACCTTCGACAAGGCCAAGGCGGACCCCGGGTTCACCGCGGAGTTCCAGCGGCTCTCCCGCGACTACTCGGGCCGTCCCTCCCTGCTCACCGAGGCGCTGCGCTTCGGCGCGGAGGCCGGGTGCCGGGTGTTCCTCAAGCGCGAGGACCTCAACCACACGGGCTCGCACAAGATCAACAACGTGCTGGGCCAGGCCCTGCTCGCCCGGCGGATGGGCAAGACCCGGCTGATCGCCGAGACCGGCGCCGGCCAGCACGGCGTGGCCTCCGCGACCGCGGCCGCGCTGTTCGGCATGGAGTGCGTGGTCTACATGGGCGAGGAGGACACCCGCCGGCAGGCCCTCAACGTGGCCCGCATGGAGCTGCTGGGCGCCACCGTGGTGCCCGTGACCAACGGCTCCCGCACGCTCAAGGACGCGATCAACGAGGCCCTGCGGGACTGGGTGGCGTCCGTCGAGCACACCCACTACCTGCTCGGCACCGCGGCCGGCCCCTACCCGTTCCCCGCGATGGTGCGCTACTTCCACGAGCAGATCGGGGAGGAGGCCCGCGCCCAGGTCCTCGAGCAGGCCGGCCGCCTGCCGGACGCCGTGGCGGCCTGCGTGGGCGGCGGCTCCAACGCCATCGGCATCTTCCACGGCTTCCTGGACGACCCCTCGGTGGAGCTCCACGGCTTCGAGGCGGGCGGCGACGGCGTGCAGACCGGCCGGCACGCGGCCACCATCTCGCTGGGCCGGCCCGGCGTGCTGCACGGGGCCAAGACGTACCTCATGCAGGACGAGGACGGGCAGACCCTCGAGTCCCACTCCATCTCCGCCGGCCTCGACTACCCGGCCGTCGGCCCCGAGCACTCCTACCTGCACGACATCGGGCGGGCCCGCTACGAGGCGATCACCGACACCCAGGCGATGGACGCGTTCCAGCTGCTGTGCCGCACGGAGGGCATCATCCCGGCGATCGAGACCTCCCACGCCCTGGCCGGGGCGCTGGAGCTCGGCCGCCGCTGGGTCGAGGAGCTCGGCGCGGAGGCCGCGGCCGAGAAGATCGTCGTCGTCTCCCTCTCCGGGCGCGGCGACAAGGACGTGGCCACGGCCGCGGAGTGGTTCGGGATGCTCCCGGACGACAGCGCCGAGGCCGAACTCGGCGAGAAGGGCGAGCGACTGTGAGCACCACCCACCACGCGACCGGAGGGGCCGACCTCGCCTCCCGCATCCTGCCCGCGGACCTGCGCAGCAACCCCGACTCCCGGCTCGCCGCTCGCCTCGCCGCGTGCCGCGAGCAGGGCCGGCCCGCGCTCGTGGGCTACCTGCCCGCCGGCTTCCCGACCGTCGAGGAGTCGATCGAGGCGGCGGTGGCGCTGGGCCTCAACGGCGCGGACGTCATCGAGATCGGCATCCCGTACTCGGACCCGGTCATGGACGGCCCCGTGATCCAGCACGCGACGACGACGGCCCTGGCCAACGGCTTCCGCGTGGCCGACGTCTTCCGCGTGGTCCGGGCGGTCTCGGAGCGCACCGACGCGGTGCCCGTGGTGATGACCTACTGGAACCCCGTCCTCCAGCTGGGCGTCGACACCTTCGCCGCGCACCTCGCCGAGGCCGGGGGAGCGGGGATCATCACCCCGGACCTCATCCCGGACGAGGCGGCCGACTGGTTCGCCGCCTCCCAGGCCCACGACCTGGACCGGATCTTCCTGGCCGCCCCGTCCTCCTCGCGGGAGCGCCTGGACCTGGTGGTCAAGGCCGCGAGCGGCTTCGTCTACGCCGTCTCCGTGATGGGCGTGACCGGCGCCCGGGACGCCGTCTCCGACGTCGCCGAGCAGCTCGTCGCGGACACCCGTGCCGCCGGCGCGCAGAACGTGTGCGTGGGCCTGGGCGTCTCCCGCCGGGCGCACGTCGAGGAGATCGGCGCCTACGCGGACGGCGTGATCGTGGGCACCGCCCTGGTCAAGGCCCTGGCCGACGGCGGCCCCGAGGCCGTGGGCGCCCTGGCCCGGGAACTGGCCGGTCTCGCCTGATAGCGTGACGGGGCGGACCGGCCGACACCGGGCTCCGCCCCCCACCTCCCGACGAGCCGAGGCCCCACCGCATGCTGCTGAGCGCCGCTTCCCCCGTTCCCGTCCTGCTGGGCGTCCCCGTCCGGCAGGGCATCCCCTCCCCGGACTGGTCGGGCTTCTCCGTCGGCCCGCTGACCGTGCACGCCTACGCCCTGTGCATCCTCGCCGGCATCGCCGCGGCGCTGTGGCTGACCACCCGGCGCTGGGAGGCGCGGGGCCGGGACCCGGAGATCGTGTGGGACATCGTCATGTGGGCGGTGCCCGCCGGCATCGTCGGGGCCCGGCTCTACCACGTGCTGATCACCGACCCGGCCGGGTATTTCGGTCCCGGCGCGGACCCTCTCGACGCCCTGCGGATCTGGGAGGGCGGGCTCGGCATCATGGGCGCCGTGGCCTGCGGGGCGCTGGCCGCGTGGTGGGTGTGCCGCCGGCACGGGATCCCTCTGGCCGTGTTCGCCGACGCCGCGGCGCCGGGCCTGCTCCTGGCCCAGGCGATCGGGCGCTGGGGCAACTGGTTCAACCAGGAGCTCTTCGGCCGCCCCACGACCCTGCCGTGGGGCCTGGAGATCGACCCCGCCAGCGTCAACTTCCCCGCCGGGCTGCCCGCCGACACCCTCTTCCACCCCACCTTCCTCTACGAGTCCCTGTGGAACCTGCTGGGCGTGGTGCTGCTGCTGGCCCTGGACCGGAGGCTCCGGCTGGACGGCGGCCGGCTGTTCGCCCTCTACCTCGTCCACTACGGGGTGGGCCGGATGCTCATCGAGCTGTTCCTGCGGATCGACCCCTCCCTCGTGCTGCTGGGCCAGCGCGTGCACGTGTGGACGTCGCTGGGGCTCGTCCTGCTCGGCCTGGCCCTGCTCGTGGGGATCACCCGCCGCCGCCGCGCCCGCAGGGCCGCCGTGGAGGCCTCGCACGGCTGAGCCCCGGAGCAGCCGCGTGATACCACACCGGGTCCGGCAGTTTTCAGACTTGTAACATCCGGATGCTAGATTTCACTGGCGCAGGACCGGGAACGGGCGAACCACGCCCCCACCGCTGCGCACGCCACGATCGTCCAACGTCGGACATTCCTGGAACGGGCCCTCCCACCGTCCGGCGTCTCGTCGACCACCGATCGAGGACGCCGACGGCGGCTCACGAACCGGCGGCACCTCCCGACCGGAGCTCTGCCGCGGGGGCCTCTCCTGTTGACCGCATCTCATGGTGAGGAGACGTCTGTCATGACCTCTACCCCCGCCGGCACCCCCGGTGACAATTCTGCCCAGCACGGCGCGGACCCACGACCGGCCGAGGCCGCCGAGGAACAGGCGACGTCGCCGTTCGAGCAGTTCTCGAACGCGCCCGAGGAGCAGGGCCTCTACCACCCGGACGAGGAGAAGGACGCCTGCGGCCTCGCCGTGGTGGCGACCCTCAACGGCACGCCCACCCACGAGATCGTCGACGCCGCCCTGACGGCCCTGCGCAACCTCGAGCACCGCGGCGCCGTGGGCGGCGACGAGGGCACCGGGGACGGCGCCGGGCTGCTCACCCAGCTGCCCGACGCGTTCTTCCGGGCGGTCGTGGACTTCGAGCTGCCGCCCCTGGGCGGCTACGCCGTGGGCACCGCGTTCCTGCCCCACGGCGGCGAGAACGCCGAGCAGGTCCAGGCCGCCCTCGAGGAGCTGGCGGCCTCCGAGGAGCTCCAGGTCCTCGGCTGGCGCCCGGTCCCGGTCGCCGAGTCCGTGGTGGGCCGCTCCGCCCTCGAGGTCATGCCCTACTTCGTGCAGCTCTTCGTGGCCGAGACCTCACCGGCCCCCGAGGACGAGGCGGCCCGGCAGCGACTGGACCAGAAGGCGTTCCGGCTGCGCAAGCGCGCCCAGAACCGGTCCGGCGTCTACTTCCCGTCCCTGTCCTCCCGGACGATCGTCTACAAGGGCATGCTGACCACCCAGCAGCTCGAGCCCTTCTACCCGGACCTGTCCGACGACCGGTTCACCACCGAGCTCGCGATCGTGCACTCCCGGTTCTCCACCAACACCTTCCCCTCGTGGCCGCTGGCCCAGCCCATGCGCACGCTCGCCCACAACGGCGAGATCAACACCGTCAAGGGCAACCGGAACTGGATGCGCGCCCGCCAGTCGCAGCTGAAGTCCCCGCTGCTGGGCCGCAACCCCGAGGAGCTGTTCCCGATCTGCTCGGAGGGCGCGTCCGACTCGCAGTCCCTGGACGAGGTCGCCGAGCTGCTCGTGCTCTCGGGCCGGCCGGTCACCCAGGCCATGATGATGATGATCCCGGAGGCCTGGGAGAACCACGAGACCATGGACCCCGCCCGCAGGGCGTTCTACCGCTACCACGCCTCCTTCATGGAGCCGTGGGACGGCCCGGCCGCGGTGGCCTTCACCGACGGCGTGCAGGTCGGGTCGCTGCTGGACCGCAACGGCCTGCGTCCCGGCCGGTTCTGGGTCACCGACGACGGTCTCGTCGTCTTCGCCTCCGAGGTCGGCGTCGTCGACGTCGGGGAGCGCAAGATCGTCCGCAAGGGCCGCGTCTCCCCGGGCACGATGTTCCTCGTGGACACCGCCCGCGGGCGGATCGTCGAGGACGCCGAGATCAAGGCCGAGATCGCCTCCGCCGCGCCGTGGGAGGAGTGGGCCGACGCCAACATCGTCGACATCCGGGAGCTGCCCGAGCGCGAGCACATGGTCCACCCCCGCTCCTCCATCACCCTGCGCCAGAAGACCTTCGGGTACACGCAGGAGGAGCTCAAGATGATCGTGGGCCCCATGGCGGCCAAGGGCGCCGAGCCCATCTACGCCATGGGCACGGACACCCCGATCGCCGTGCTCTCGGAGCGGTCCCGCACGCTGTTCGACTACTTCGTGCAGTCCTTCGCGCAGGTCACCAACCCGCCGCTGGACGCGATCCGCGAGGAGCTGGTCACCAGCCTGCGGGGGACCGTCGGGCCGACCGGCAACCTGCTGACCACCGAGCGGGTGCGCACCCGCCAGATCGTCGTGGACTTCCCGGTGATCGACAACGACCAGCTCGACCAGTTCCTGCACCTCGAGGGCGAGGACGGGATGCCCGCGGCCCTCAAGGTGCGGGGGCTGTACCGGCCCGACGGCGGGGCCGAGTCCCTGCGCGCCCGGATCGCCGAGATCTGCGAGAAGGTCTCCGCGGCCGTGGCCCGCGGCGTGGAGTACGTCATCGTCTCGGACCGCGACTCCAACGGCGCGTGGGCACCCATCCCGTCGCTGCTGCTGACCTCCGCGGTGCACCACCACCTCCTGCGCTCGGCGACCCGCACCAAGGTCGGGCTGATCGTGGAGGCGGGCGACGTCCGCGAGGTCCACCACGTGGCGCTGCTCATCGGCTACGGCGCATCGGCCGTGAACCCGTACCTGGCGATGGAGTCCGCGGAGGAGCTGGTGCGCTCGGGCGACCTCACCGGGATCACCACCGAGCACGCGGTGCACAACCTGATCAAGGCCCTGGGCAAGGGCGTGCAGAAGATCATGTCCAAGATGGGCATCTCCACGGTGTCCTCCTACTGCGGCGCCCAGGTCTTCGAGGCCCTCGGGCTGTCGCGGGAGCTGGTGGACGACTACTTCACCGGCACCCACACGCAGATCGGCGGCATCGGCCTCGACGTCATCGCCGAGGAGACCGCCTCCCGCCACCGCCGGGCCTACCCCGAGGACGGCGTGACCGAGCCCCACCGGGACCTCGAGACCGGCGGCGAGTACGACTGGCGCCGGGACGGCCCGCCGCACCTGTTCAACCCGCAGACGGTCTTCCGGCTGCAGCACGCCACCCGCAGCGGCCGCTACGACATCTTCAAGTCCTACACGAAGCTCGTGGACGACCAGACGAAGAAGCTGCTCACCCTGCGCGGGCTGCTCGGCTTCTCCTCCGACCGCACGCCGGTGCCCCTCGAGGAGGTCGAGTCCGTCAGCTCGATCGTCAGGCGCTTCCAGACCGGTGCGATGAGCTACGGCTCCATCTCACAGGAGGCGCACGAGACGCTGGCCGTCGCCATGAACCGGATCGGCGGCAAGTCCAACACCGGTGAGGGCGGGGAGGACGTCGAGCGCCTGCTCGACCCGCAGCGGCGCTCGGCGATCAAGCAGGTGGCCTCCGGGCGCTTCGGCGTCACGAGTCTGTACCTCACCAACGCCGAGGACATCCAGATCAAGATGGCCCAGGGTGCCAAGCCCGGCGAGGGCGGCCAGCTCATGGCGCAGAAGCTCTACCCCTGGATCGCCCAGACCCGCCACTCCACCCCGGGCGTGTCCCTGATCTCGCCGCCGCCGCACCACGACATCTACTCGATCGAGGACCTGGCGCAGCTGATCTACGACCTCAAGCGCTCCAACCCGAGGGCCCGGGTGCACGTCAAGCTGGTCTCCGAGATCGGGATCGGCACCGTGGCCTCCGGCGTCACCAAGGCCAAGGCCGACGTGGTGCTGGTCTCCGGCCACGACGGCGGCACCGGCGCGGCCCCGCTGAACTCGCTCAAGCACGCCGGCGCGCCCTGGGAGCTCGGCCTCGCCGAGACCCAGCAGACGCTGATGCTCAACGGGCTGCGGGACCGGGTGGTCGTCCAGGCCGACGGGCAGATGAAGACCGGGCGCGACGTGATCATCGCGGCGCTGCTCGGCGCGGAGGAGTTCGGCTTCGCCACGGCCCCGCTGATCGTCGAGGGCTGCATCATGATGCGCAAGTGCCACCTGGACACCTGCCCGGTGGGCGTGGCCACCCAGAACCCGGAGCTGCGCAAGCGGTTCACGGGCAAGGCCGAGCACGTCGTGAACTTCTTCGAGTTCATCGCCGAGGAGGTCCGGGAGTACCTGGCCCAGCTCGGGTTCCGCTCGATCGAGGAGGCCGTCGGGCACGCCGAGGTCCTGGAGACCAAGGCGGCGATCGACCACTGGAAGGCGCACGGGCTCGACCTCTCGCCGATCCTGCACTCCACGGTGCTCGAGCACCGCGGCGCCGCCGTGCGCAACACCCGCAGCCAGGACCACGAGCTCGAGAAGCACTTCGACAACGAGCTCGTCCGCCTGTCCCGCGCCGCCCTGGAGAAGCGGGAGCCGGTGCGGATCCAGCAGCGCGTCATCAACACCGACCGCGCGGTCGGCACGATGCTCGGGCACGAGGTGACCAGGACGTTCGGCACCGACCTGCTCGCCCACGACACGATCGACGTGACGCTCACCGGGCAGGCCGGTCAGTCCCTCGGCGCGTTCCTCCCGCAGGGCATCACCCTGCGGCTCGAGGGCGACGCCAACGACTACACCGGCAAGGGCCTCTCGGGCGGGCGGATCGTCGTGCGCCCCGAGCGGGACGCGGTCTTCGAGGCCTCGGAGAACGTCATCGCCGGCAACGTGATCGGCTACGGCGCCACCAGCGGGGAGATCTTCCTGCGCGGCACCGTGGGCGAGCGCTTCCTGGTGCGCAACTCGGGCGCCACCGCGGTGGTCGAGGGCATCGGGGACCACGGCTGCGAGTACATGACCGGCGGCACGGCCCTGGTGCTGGGCCGGACCGGGCGCAACTTCGGCGCCGGGATGTCCGGCGGCGTCGCCTACGTCATCGACCTCGCCGAGACCTCGGTCAACAAGCAGGCCCGGGACACCGGGGAGCTGCAGCTGCTCCCTCTGGACGAGGCGGACGCCGAGACGGTGCTCGCCCTCATCACGAAGCACGCCGAGGAGACCGGCTCCGAGCTCGCGGACCGGCTGCTGGCCGATCCGGTGGCCACGCTCGGCCGGTTCACCAAGGTCCTGCCGCGGGAGTACGCCGCCGTGCAGGGCATCCGCGAAGAGGCCGTGACCCAGGGGCAGGACCCCGACGGTGACGAGGCCTGGCACAAGATCCTGGAGGTGACGACCCGTGGCTGATCCGCGCGGTTTTCTGAAGGTGACCGAGCGCGTCGACCGCCCCAAGCGGCCCGTGCCGGTCCGGATCATGGACTGGAAGGAGGTCCAGGAGGCCCAGGACCGGGGGGTCCTGCAGAAGCAGGCCGGCCGGTGCATGGACTGCGGCATCCCCTTCTGCCACGAGGGCTGCCCCCTGGGCAACCTGATCCCCGAGTGGAACGACCTGGTGTGGCGGGGCCTCGACGCCGAGGCGGTCGAGCGCATGCACGCCACCAACAACTTCCCGGAGTTCACCGGGCGGGTCTGCCCTGCCCCGTGCGAGTCCTCGTGCGTGCTCGGGATCAACCAGCCCGCGGTGACCATCAAGCAGATCGAGTACTCGATCGGCGAGATGGGCTTCGACGAGGGCATCATCAAGCCGTTCGTGCCCCAGCGCCTGGTCGGCAGGACCGTGGCCGTCGTGGGCTCCGGACCCGGCGGGCTCGCCGCGGCCCAGCAGCTGACCCAGGCCGGGTTCACGGTCGCCGTCTACGAGCGCGACGACCGGATCGGCGGGCTGCTGCGCTACGGCATCCCCGACTTCAAGATGGAGAAGGAGGTCCTCGACCGCCGGCTGGACGTCATGCGCGCCGAGGGCACCCGCTTCCGCCCGGGGGTGGAGATCGGCAAGGACATCACCTGGGACCAGCTCAAGCGCCGCTACGACGCGGTGGTGGTCGCCACCGGCGCCACCCGGCCGCGCGACCTGGCCATCCCGGGCCGCGACCTCGAGGGCGTGCACTTCGCGATGGACTACCTCGTGCCGGCCAACCGCGTGGTCGCCGGCGACGAGGTGGAGGACCAGATCTCTGCCGAGGGCAAGCACGTGATCGTGCTCGGCGGCGGCGACACCGGCTCCGACTGCATCGGCACCGCCAACCGGCAGGGCGCCGCGTCGATCACGTCCCTGGCCATCGGCCGCCAGCCCGCGGCGGACCGCTCCGACGCCGAGCCGTGGCCGATGATGCCCAAGGTCTTCGAGGTCTCCACGTCCCACGAGGAGGGCGGCGAGCGCACCTACATGGCCTCGACCGTGGAGTTCGTGGGGGAGGACGGCCGGCTGACCGGTCTGAAGGTCGCCGAGACCGAGTACCTGCCCGACGGCCGCCGCGCCCCGCGGGCGGGCTCGGAGAAGGTGCTGCCCGCGGACCTGGTCTTCCTGGCGCTGGGCTTCACGGGCAACGAGTCCGAGGACATCGTCGAGCAGATCGGCGCCGAGCTGGACGGGCGGACCAACGTCGCCCGCGACGACCGGTACATGACCAACGTGGACGGCGTGTTCTCGTGCGGCGACGCCGGCCGGGGCCAGTCCCTGGTCGTGTGGGCGATCGCCGAGGGCCGGGCCTGCGCGGCCGCCGTCGAGCAGTACCTCATGGGCTCCACCCGCCTCCCGGCGCCGGTGGCCCCCACGGACCGGGCCATCGACCTCAGCCTGTAGGGCGCCCGGCACGGCACGGGCCGCGCTCCTCGCCCGAGGGGCGCGGCCCGCGCCGTCGCCGGGACCCCGGCCGGCGGCCTCGACACGGCGGGCCGCGTTGATAGGCTGGGAAGGACCTCCCCGCTCCGGGGCAGGACAACCAGGCAGAGCGGCCGGGAGCTCCGCCGCGTCCGCGCGGCGTCCCGGCCGTTTTTCCTTGCGCGTCCTCCCGCGGTGACACCCCACAACCCAAGGCGGCACACATGCGACGAGCAAAGATCGTGGCCACGATCGGCCCGGCCATCTCCTCCTACGAGAACCTCTCCCAGGCGATCCGGTCGGGCATGAACGTGGCCCGGCTCAACATGAGCCACGGCGACCACTCCGTCCACGACGCGTCCTACGAGAACCTGCGGCGCGCCGCGGCCGACGCCGGGGCGACGGTCGCGATCCTCGCCGACCTCCAGGGGCCCAAGATCCGGCTCGGCCGGTTCGCGGACGGGCCCCACGAGCTGGTCCCCGGCGACGTCTTCTCCATCACCACCGAGGACCTCGAGGGCACCCAGGAGCTGTGCTCCACCACCCACAAGGGCCTGCCCGGGGACGTGAACGTGGGCGACCCCCTGCTGATCAACGACGGCCAGATCGCCCTGCGCGCCACCGCCGTCTCGGACACGACCGTGACCACCGAGGTCGTCGTCGGCGGGGCGGTGTCCAACAACAAGGGCATCAACCTGCCCGGCGTGGCCGTGAACGTCCCGGCGCTGTCCGAGAAGGACGAGGACGACCTGCGCTGGGCGCTGCGCCGCGGCGTGGACCTCATCGCCCTGTCCTTCGTGCGCGACGCCAAGGACATCGTGCGGGTGCACGAGATCATGGACGAGGAGGGCCGGCGCCTGCCGGTGATCGCCAAGATCGAGAAGCCCCAGGCCGTGGACTCCCTGCACGAGATCATCGACGCGTTCGACGGCATCATGGTCGCCCGCGGCGACCTCGGCGTGGAGCTGCCGCTGGAGCAGGTGCCGATCGTGCAGAAGCGCGCCATCGAGCTCGCCCGGCGCTGGGCCAAGCCGGTGATCGTCGCCACGCAGGTGCTGGAGTCGATGATCGACAGCCCCCGCCCCACCCGTGCCGAGGCCTCCGACTGCGCCAACGCGGTGCTCGACGGCGCCGACGCCGTCATGCTCTCCGGGGAGACCTCGGTGGGCAAGTACCCGATCGAGACCATCGAGACCATGGCCCGGATCATCGAGGCCACCGAGAGCCAGGCGCTGGAGCGCGTCCCCGCCCTCGGCACGGAGCCGCGCACCCGCGGCGGTGCGGTGACGCGGGCGGCCGTCACCATCGCCCGGCAGCTCGACGTCAGCTACATCTGCACGTTCACCCAGTCCGGGGACTCCGCCCGCCGGCTCTCCCGCCTGCGCCCGGCCCACCCGATCCTGGCCTTCACCCCGGAGCCGCTCGTCACCGCGCTCATGTCCCTGCTGTGGGGCGTGCAGCCGATCCAGGTGGAGGAGGTCGCCCACACGGACGACATGACCAAGCAGGTGGACCGCCACCTGCAGGCGGAGGGACTGGCCGGCAAGGACGACCTCGTGGTGATCTGCGCCGGCTCGCCCCCCGGGGTCGCCGGCACCACCAACCTCGTGAAGGTCCACCGTGTGGGCGACGTCCGGGACGCCGGTGAGCTGCTGAGCAACCAGCGCAAGCGCGAGCACGTGGGGCCGTGGCGCGAGGCCTGAGCGGGCGCGCCGGCATGGGCCCCGAGGAGCACGCGCGCGAGCTCGGCGAGCACGGGGTGCCCGAGGAGCTGCACGCCGTCTTCCCCGGGCACGGGATCGGCGGCCTCGCCCGGGCGATGGGCATCCGGTTCACGGAGCTCTCGCCCGGGCGGGCGGTGGCCACGATGCCGGTCGAGCCGAACACCCAGCCCGGCGGGGTCCTGCACGGGGGAGCGCACTGCGTCCTGGCGGAGACCCTGGCCTCCACGGCCGCGAGCGTGCACGCCGGGCCGGAGCGCTTCGCGGTGGGCGTCGACATCAACGCGACGCACCAGCGCGGGATCTCCTCCGGGTCGGTCACGGGCACCTGCACCGCGCTGCACCTGGGGACCACGCTGACCGTGCACGAGGTCGTGATGACCGACGAGCGGGGGCGCCGGCTGTCCACGGCGCGGGTGACGAACCTGCTCCGCGAGCGGGGCCCCGGAACGGACTGAGGGCACGGAAGAACCCCGGACCGCCGGTCCGGGGTTCTGGTGCCCAAGGTGGGACTCGAACCCACACTCCGAAGGAACCGCATTTTGAGTGCGGCGCGTCTGCCAGTTCCGCCACTTGGGCCTTCGTCCGCAGTGCGCGTCGCCCGGGGGAGGGCGGCTCCTGCGCTCGATCACTCTACAACAGTTATAGGCTGGGACCGATCGGACGGCACGTGCCGCATCGGGCAGCCCCGGGCCGCCCGTGCCCCCGGACGCCCCTGCGGCCCCGCCGTGGCGGGACCGCCCCACCAGCAGGCAAGGAGTCACCGTGACGGAGCAGCCGAACCCCTCCCCGGTGGAGGAGCCCGAGGCCGAGGACAGCGCATTCCCCGGGGAGGACGCCGGGACGTCCCTGCGCCCGCCCCGCCGGGTGGTGGTGGCCGAGGACGAGACCCTCATCCGTCTCGACATCGTGGAGATGCTGCGGGAGGCGGGCTACGACGTGGTCGCGGAGGCCGACAACGGCCAGCTCGCGGTCGAGCTGGCGCGCGAGCACCGCCCGGACCTCGTGCTGATGGACGTCAAGATGCCCGTCCTGGACGGGATCACGGCCGCCGAGCAGATCGCCTCGGACCGGATCGCCCCGGTCGTGCTGCTCACGGCCTTCAGCCAGCGCGAGCTCGTCGAGCGGGCCCGCGAGGCGGGCGCCATGGCCTACGTCGTCAAGCCGTTCACGGCCGACGACCTCGTGCCCGCGATCGAGATCGCGATCTCCCGCTTCGAGGAGATCGCCGCGCTCGAGCGCGAGGTCTCCGACATGAAGGAGCAGTTCGCCACCCGCAAGCTCGTGGAGCGGGCGAAGTCCCTGCTGACCACCAAGATGGGGCTGACCGAGCCCGAGGCGTTCCGCTGGATCCAGAAGACCTCGATGGACCGGCGGCTGTCCATGCGCGAGGTCGCCGAGGCGATCATCAACCAGGTCGCCTGACCCGGCCGGGCCGGCACGCGGAGCCGGTCCGGCGTCCTGCCCGGGCCCTAGGATGGGTCCGTGAGTGAAACGACGCAGCAGACCCAGCCCGAGACGAGCCCCGACACCGGCGTGCGCACGGTCACCGTGGGGGCGGAGACCGACCACCCGGTCGACGTCGAGATCCCCCGGCCGCTCTCGCGGCCGGACCGGAAGCTGCTGCTCGTCGACGGCCACTCCCTGGCCTTCCGCGCGTTCTTCGCCCTCTCGCGCGCCGCCGAGTACGGCGGCGGCCCGGCGTTCGTCACCTCCGACGGCCGCCACACCGAGGCCGTCTACGGCTTCGTGAACACGCTGGTGAAGCTGGTGCGGGAGCAGCGGCCCACGCACCTGGTGGTCTCCTTCGACCTCGCGGGGCCCACGCTGCGCTCCCAGGAGTACGAGCAGTACAAGGGCGGACGCGACGAGACGCCCGAGGAGTTCCACGGCCAGGTCCCGCAGATCCGGCGGATCCTCGGCGCCCTGGGCGTGCCCGTGGTCACCGCGGAGGGCCACGAGGCCGACGACGTCCTGGCGACCCTGGCCCGCCGCGGCGCGGAGCAGGACTACGAGGTCCTCGTCTTCTCCGGGGACCGCGACGCCTTCCAGATGATCGACGAGCACGTCACCGTGGTCTACCCCGGGCGGACCCCGTCCGACCTCAAGCACATGGACGCGGCAGCGGTCGTGGAGAAGTACAAGGTCCCGCCGCAGCACTACCCGGACCTCGCCGCGCTGACGGGGGAGCAGGCGGACAACCTCCCGGGCGTGCCCGGGGTGGGGGCGGGCTTCGCCGCCAAGTGGATCCTGGCCTACGGGGGCGTGCCCTCGCTGCTCGAGCACGCGGACCGGATCAAGGGCAAGAAGGGCGAGGCGCTGCGCGAGCACCGGGCGGACGTGGAGCGCAACCGGCGGCTCAACCGGCTGGTCACCGACCTCGGGCTCGACGTCGACCTCGCCGACGCCGGGCTGCCCGTGCCCGACGCCGAGGCCGTCGGTGAGGTCTTCGACGACCTCGAGTTCGGCGACGGTCTGCGCAACCGGCTCTTCGACGCGTTCGGCCGCCCGCAGGACGAGAGCACGCCGGCCGCCGACCTCGGCCTCGGCGAGGTGGAGCGGCCCGGCACCGGCGAGGAGCTGGAGCGGTGGCTCGCCGCGGGCGAGCAGCCGGTGGTCCTGCGCCCCCTGCACCGCGACGACGACCCCGGGCTGCCGGGCGCCCGTGAGCTCTCCGGGCTGGTCCTGGCCCGGGGCGGGCACCGGCCCTCCGCCGTGTTCCTGGACCTCTCCGCCGCGGACGAGGCACTGGAGTCCGCCCTCTCCGGCTGGCTCGCGGACACCGGGCGGGCCAAGATCGTGGACGGGCTCAAGGACGTCTGGAAGTCCCTGGCCGTGCGCGGGCTGACGCTGGGGGGCGTCGTGGACGACCCCCAGCTCTCCGCCTACCTCCTGCAGCCGGCGCGGCGCAGCTACGAGCTGCCGGCCCTGCTCGAGGACCGGCTGGGCCTGGCGGTCGCCGCCGCGGAGGACGCGGCCCCCGCGGCGGGCGGTCAGCAGGAGCTCGTCCTGGGCGAGGAGCCCTGGCCCGCCCCGGCGGTGCTGCACCGGGAGGCCGAGCTCGCGGTGGCCACCACCCAGCTCTCCGCGCACCTGCTGGAGAAGCTCGAGGAGATCCACCAGACCGCCCTGCTCACCGACCTGGAGCTGCCGCTGGCGGTCGTGCTGGGCCGGATGGAGCTGGCCGGGATCGCCGTGGACCCGGACGGCGTCCAGGTCCTGCTCGACGACTTCGCCCGGGTGATCGAGCAGGCGAAGGAGGAGGCGCACGCCCAGATCGCCGAGCCCGTCAACCTGGGCTCCACCAAGCAGCTGCAGCAGGTGATGTTCGAGGAGCTGGGCCTGCCGAGGACCAAGAAGATCAAGTCCGGCTACACCACCGACGCCGACGCCGTGGCCGAGCTGCTGACCCGCACCGACCCGGACTCCCAGGGGCACCGCTTCCTCGCGAGCCTGCTGGCCTACCGGGACGCCAACAAGCTGCGCCAGACCGTCGAGGGCCTGCAGAAGGCGATCGCCGAGGACGGGCGGGTGCACACCACCTACATGCAGAACGTCGCGGCCACCGGCCGGCTGTCCTCCACCAACCCCAACCTGCAGAACATCCCGGTGCGCACCGAGGAGGGCCGGCGCATCCGCGCCCTGTTCGTGGTCGGGCGCCCCGAGGAGGGCCGCGAGTGCGAGCAGCTGCTGACCGCGGACTACTCCCAGATCGAGATGCGCATCATGGCGCACCTGTCCGGGGACGAGGCGCTCATCGAGGCGTTCCGCAGCGGCGAGGACCTGCACCGGTTCGTCGGCTCCAAGATCTTCGGGGTGGCCCCGCAGGAGGTCACGGCGCCGATGCGCTCCAAGGTCAAGGCCATGAGCTACGGGCTGGTCTACGGGCTGAGCTCCTTCGGGCTCTCCAAGCAGCTGCGCATCCCCGTGGACGAGGCCCGCACGCTGATGAGCGACTACTTCACCCGCTTCGGGGCCGTGCGGGACTACCTGCGCGGGGTCGTGGAGCAGGCCCGCGCCGACGGCTACACGGCCACGATCGACGGCCGCCGCCGCTACCTCCCGGACCTCTCCAGCGACAACCGGCAGCTGCGGGCCGTGGCCGAGCGCGCCGCCCTCAACGCGCCGATCCAGGGCTCCGCCGCGGACATCATCAAGAAGGCGATGCTCGGCGTGGACCGGCGCTTCGCGGAGGAGGGGCTGTCCTCCCGCGTGCTCCTGCAGGTCCACGACGAGCTCGTCGTGGAGGTCGTCCGCGGGGAGGGCGGGACCGTGGAGCAGGTGCTGCGCGAGGAGATGGGCGGTGCCGCCGAGCTCGCGGTCCCGCTGGAGGTCAACGTGGGCGCCGGACGGTCCTGGCACGAGGCGGCCCACTGACCGCTGCCCGCTGAGGACCGCCCGCGGCACCCCGCCACGCACCACCGCACCCGACCGCACCGCGAACGAGGAACACGCCATGGACCTGCAGCACGACGCACCGACGACACCGTCCACCCCGGGCACCGTGACCGAGTCCTACTCGGCCGGCGGGCACGAGTACACCTTCGCGGAGTTCGGCGTGGGCCCCGGCGGCGTCGGGGAGAACCCCGCCGCGGTGGAGTGGGTCCGGGCGATCCGCCAGGGCTTCCACCAGGCCGAGCCGACCGACGAGACCCTCGAGCGCACACTGTCCTGGATGCACGCCGAGCGGGTGCGGCTGCGGGCGGCCTATCCCCACGCCGTGCCCGAGGCGGCGCTGCCCACGCAGCGGCCCGTGGCGACGTTCGCCTCGTGGGAGGGCTCGCTCAACGTGGGGCGGGGCCGGCTGCTGCGCGCCCGGCTGATCTCCGAGGTCACGGTCCGCCCCACACACAGCCGCCGGGGCCTGCTGCGCCGGCTGATGACGGGCGACCTCGACCGCGCGCAGCGGGACGGCTACCCGGTGGCGCTGCTGACCGCGACGGAGGCGACCATCTACGGGCGCTTCGGCTTCGGCGCGGCCACGTTCAACCGCGAGGTGAGCGTGGACGCCACCACCCGGCTGCAGCTGAAGGCCGGCACGGTGGGCACCGTGGAGATGGCCGACGGCGAGGCGGTGCGCCGGCTCGCCCCCGTGCTCTTCCAGCGCTTCCACGAGAGCTCGCACGGGTCCGTGAGCCGGGTCGCCTACCACTGGCCGGAGTACACGGGGGAGTACGCCATCACCCCGCAGAAGGCCGACCCGGAGGTGCGCTGCGCCGTGCACTACGACGACGCCCTGCACCCGGACGGCTACGTCACCTACCGGTTCGAGCCCAACACGTCCTACCCGCTGACCCTGACCGTGCTCGACCTCGTGGGGGCGACCCCGGACGTCTCGCTCGCGCTGTGGGAGTTCGTGACCTCCCTGGACCTCGTCGACCGGGTCCGCTTCGGCCGCGCCCCCGTGGAGGACCCGCTGGTGTGGGCGATGGCCGACCGCGCGAAGTACCGGGTCACGGCCGAGTCGGACAAGGTGTGGGTCCGGATCCTGGACCCCGCCGCCGCTCTCGAGGCCCGCCCCTACACCACGCGCGGGCGGATCGTGATCTCCCTCGTGGACGCGATGGGCTACGCCGACGGCGTCTGGGCGCTGGACACCACGAGCGGGAGCCCCGTGGTGGAGCGGGTCGCCGACCGCCCGCGCACCGCCGACGACGAGGCCGGCCGCTCGGTGCCCGCGGTGGAGCTGCCGGAGGGGGCCGACGTGGCGATGCGGGTGGACGTGCTGGGGTCCCTGTACCTCGGGGCGGTCAAGGCCAGCACCCTGGCACAGGCGGGGCTGATCGTCGCCCGGGACGAGGACGCGCTGCGGGACCTGCAGGACTTCATGGAGACGCCGACCGCGCCCTACGGGGTCACACAGTTCTGAGCGGCGCCGGACGCACCGGCGCGTGTTGATTCCTTTTCAGCGCATCCGTAGACTGACCCGGTGCGTGCCCTGCACGCACTCTGTCCAACAATCCTTCGGAACGGCCGCGGCCGGCCGGCATGAGCCGTTCCGACTGATCAGAATCTATCCACATCGGAGCCCCTACTACATGACCACCACCACCCCGCAGGTTGCCGTCAACGACATCGGGTCCGCGGAGGACTTCCTCGCCGCTGTCGACGCGACCATCAAGTACTTCAACGACGGCGACCTCGTCGAGGGCACCGTCGTCAAGGTCGACCGCGACGAGGTCCTTCTCGACATCGGCTACAAGACCGAGGGCGTCATCCCGTCCCGCGAGCTGTCCATCAAGCACGATGTCGACCCCGACGAGGTCGTGACCGTGGGTGATGAGGTCGAGGCTCTGGTCCTCACCAAGGAGGACAAGGAAGGCCGCCTGATCCTGTCCAAGAAGCGGGCTCAGTACGAGCGCGCCTGGGGCGACATCGAGAAGATCAAGGAAGACGACGGCGTCGTCACCGGCACCGTCATCGAGGTCGTCAAGGGCGGCCTCATCCTGGACATCGGCCTGCGCGGCTTCCTGCCCGCCTCCCTCGTCGAGATGCGCCGCGTGCGCGACCTCGCGCCGTACATCGGCCAGCAGATCGAGGCGAAGATCATCGAGCTGGACAAGAACCGCAACAACGTGGTCCTGTCCCGCCGTGCCTGGCTCGAGCAGACCCAGTCCGAGGTCCGCTCCAACTTCCTGCACAAGCTCGAGAAGGGCCAGGTCCGCACGGGCACGGTCTCCTCGATCGTCAACTTCGGCGCCTTCGTGGACCTGGGCGGCGTCGACGGCCTGGTGCACGTCTCCGAGCTGTCCTGGAAGCACATCGACCACCCCTCCGAGGTCGTCGAGGTCGGCCAGGAGGTCACCGTCGAGGTCCTGGACGTCGACATGGACCGCGAGCGTGTCTCCCTGTCGCTGAAGGCGACCCAGGAGGACCCGTGGCAGCTGTTCGCCCGCACCCACGCCCTCGGCCAGGTCGTGCCGGGCAAGGTCACCAAGCTCGTTCCCTTCGGCGCGTTCGTGCGCGTCGAGGACGGCATCGAGGGCCTGGTGCACATCTCCGAGCTGGCCCAGCGCCACGTGGACATGGCCGAGCAGGTCGTCTCCGTGGGCGACGAGCTGTTCGTCAAGGTCATCGACATCGACCTGGACCGCCGCCGCATCTCGCTGTCGCTCAAGCAGGCCAACGAGGGCGTGGACCCGGACTCCACCGAGTTCGACCCGGCCCAGTACGGCATGGCCGCCGAGTACGACGAGCAGGGCAACTACAAGTACCCCGAGGGCTTCGACCCCGAGACCAACGAGTGGATCGAGGGCTACGAAACCCAGCGGGCCGCCTGGGAGCAGCAGTACGCCGACGCCCAGTCCCGCTGGGAGGCGCACAAGGAGCAGGTCCGCAAGTCGATCGCCGAGGACGCCGAGGCGGCCGCCGGCGGCACGACGAGCTCCTCCTCGTCCTCGTCGTCGCCCTCCTCCTCGTCCGGTCCGGCTCCGACCAGCTACTCCTCCGAGGCCCCGGCCGCCGACTCCGGCACCCTGGCCTCCGACGAGGCACTGGCCGCGCTGCGCGAGAAGCTCACCGGCGCCTGAGCCGACAGGCACCGACAGCAGTCCCGCACTGCACCGACGACGGCCCCCGCCCCTTCGAAGGGCGGGGGCCGTCGCCGTGTCCGCGCCCGGTCGGCCGACCCCGGTGACAGCCGACCCCGGTGACGGAGTGGGTCCCCGGTCAGGCCCGGGGGACGACGGGGGAGTCCACCCAGTCCACGCCGTCCGGGCGCAGCGCCCCGGCGCCGGAGGTCAGCGCGGCCACCCGGGAGCGCGCGGCGGCCACGGCGTCGTCGTCGTCGGGCAGGGCGAGGCCGATCTCGGCGCCGGCGGCGGCGTAGGCGGTGTCCAGCACGGTGGTGCCGGCCGCGCGGAGCTCGTTCTCGATCCGGCCCGCGTCCGTGTGGGAGGCCGGCAGGCGGTAGAGCCGCTGCCGCTGCCGCGAGACCAGGCGTGCGTCGTCGAGGGCCTGGGACACCGCCTCGGAATAGGCGCGGACCAGCCCGCCGGCCCCCAGCAGGGTGCCGCCGAACCACCGCACGACCACCGCGCTGACGTCCGAGAGGTCGGTCAGGTCCGCCCCGCGCGGGTCGGTGCCCGTGCGGCGCAGCACCAGTGCCTCGAGCATCGGGATGCCCGCGGTGCCGGCCGGCTCGCCGTCGTCGGAGGAGCGCTGGACGTCCCGATCGGGGCCCAGGACGAACGCGGAGCAGTGGTGGCGGGCGTCGTGGAAGCCGCGGCGCAGCTCGTCCACCAGGGACCGCGCCTCGGCCTCCGTGCCGGCCCGGCGCACCACGGCCAGGAAGCGGGAGCGCTTGATCTCCAGCTCGGCCACCGCCTCCGTGCCCGCGGCGAGCGTGGTGTAGCGGGTGGCACGGCTGAGCAGGGGGTCCGGGTCCATGGTGCCCACTCTAGGCCGGGACCGCGCCCCGACCGGCGCCGGATAGCATGGGCCGCATGCTGAGGATCGGACTCACGGGCGGTATCGCCTCGGGCAAATCCACGGTCTCGCGGCGGCTCATGGAGCTCGGCGCCACGGTGGTCGACGCCGACGCCATCGCCCGGGCCCTCCAGGAGCCCGGGCAGCCGGGGCTGGAACGGATCGTCGAGGAGTTCGGACCCTCGGTGCTGACCCCGGAGAACCGGTTGGACCGGGCCGCCCTCGGCACGCTGGTGTTCGGCGACCCGCAGGCGCGGCAGCGGCTCAACGGGATCATCCACCCGCTGGTCCGGGCCGAGGCCGGACGGCTCGCCGCCGCGGCGGGGGAGCACGCCGTGCTCGTCGAGGACATCCCCCTGCTCGTGGAGACCGGCCAGCACGAGCGGTTCGACCTCGTGCTCACCGTGCAGGCCCCCGTGGAGGAGCGGGTGCGGCGGATGGTGCAGGACCGCGGGATGACGGAGACGGACGCCCGGGCCCGGATCGCCGCCCAGGCCACGGACGCGGAACGGGCCGCGGCCTCGACCAGCGTGCTCGTCAACGACGGCTCGGTGCAGCAGCTGCTCGACCGCGTCGACGCGTGGTGGGAATGGCACGTGGAGCCGCGCCGGCCGTCGCCCGTCCGCGCCGACGCCCTGTAGTCCCCGGTGACCGCACGGTAGGGTCGGGCACGACCGAAGCACACATCCGAGACACGGCAGCCGTCCGTACGACGAGGCCGGTGGCCGGGGAGGCACTTCGATGTTGAACAGACTGCACGACGCCCTGCGGCTGCGGACCAGCCCCACCATCTTCTTCGGCTCCGCGCTGGTGATCATCGCCTTCGTGGTGCTGACCCTCGCGTTCACGGAGTCCATGGACGCGTTCTTCGCGGAGGGCTCCACCTGGGTCATCGACCAGCTCGGCTGGTTCTACATCATGGGGGTGACCGTCTTCCTCCTGTTCCTCGTCTACCTGATGGTGAGCCGGTTCGGCCAGGTCCGGCTCGGGGCCGACCACGAACGCCCCGAGCACACGAACCTGTCCTGGTTCTCCATGCTCTTCGCGGCCGGGATCGGGACGATCCTGATGTTCTGGGCCGTCGCCGAGCCGGTGAACCACTTCGCGAACCCGCCCCGGCAGGGCGTGGAGCCGGCCTCCCTCGAGGCCGCGACCGAGGCCATGGGCTTCACGCTCTACCACTTCGGGCTGCACACCTGGACGATCTTCACCCTCCCGGCCCTGTCCTTCGGCTACTTCATGTACAAGCGCAACCTGCCGCCGCGGGTCAGCTCCATGTTCCAGCCGCTGCTGGGCGAGCGGATCCACGGTCCCGTCGGCCGGTCCATCGACATCCTCGCGATCGTCGGCACGCTCTTCGGCGTCGCGGTCTCCATCGGGCTGGGCACCATGCAGATCAACAGCGGCCTGGCCCGGCTCCTCGGCATCTCCGAGTCCGCCCTGTCCCAGATCCTCATCATCGCCGCGGTGAGCCTCGTGGCCTCCGTGTCGGTCGCGCTCGGCCTGGACCGCGGCATCAAGCGACTGTCCAACACCAACATCCTCATCGCGATCGGCCTGCTGGTCTTCATCCTCGTCTCCGGACCCACCGTCATGATGCTCAAGGGCACGGTCGAGTCCGCCGGCACCTACCTGTCGATGCTGCCCGCGCTCGCCTTCTGGAACGACACCCTCGCGGACACCGGGTGGCAGAGCGGCTGGACCGTCTTCTACTGGGCCTGGACCATCACCTGGTCCCCGTTCGTGGGCATCTTCATCGCGCGCATCTCCCGCGGCCGCACCATCCGGGAGTTCGTCTCGGGCGTGCTCGCCCTCCCCACGCTGTTCTCCGTCATCTGGTTCGGGATCTTCGGCATGGGCGTCTTCGACATCGAGCTCAACGGTGGGGGCGGACTGGTCGAGGCCGTCGTCGACGAGGGGGACGTCCCCGGCGCGATGTTCGTCTTCCTGGAGAACTTCCCGTACTCCACCGTCACCTCCGCGGTGGGCGTGCTGATCGTCGTGCTGTTCTTCATCACCTCGATCGACTCCGCCGCCCTGGTCATGGACACCATGGGCAGCGGCCACGAGGAGGAGGCCCCGGTGCACCAGCGGGTGTTCTGGGTCGTGGCCATCGGGCTCATCGCCGCGATCCTGCTGACCGCCACCGGCGCCACGGGGCTGACCGCCCTGCAGAACGTGGCCATCCTCATCGGGCTGCCCTTCTTCGTGCTGGGCTACGTGATGATCTACTCGCTGCTGAGAGCCCTGCGCGAGGACGCCGGCGAAGTGGGCGTCCTGCCCACCCGCCAGTGGCGGCGGGTGCTGCCCCCCGAGGAGTTCCGGCGACGCACCAGCACCGGTCAGGTGGACGAGGAGGTCGTCGTGGCCCCCGACTACGTGCACGGGTCGGAGCCGGACAACGCCCCGAGCATCGAGCACCCGGAGCAGCCCGACTACGTGCTCGAGCACCGCACCAGCACCGGCTCGCTGACGCGGGTCCGCGGCATCGAGTAGTTCCCCGGCCCCCGCGGACCGGGAGCGGTCTCCCGGCGGCACCCGGCGGGAGACCGCTCGTTCCGTGCCCGCCGCCGGCGATAGGATGGTGATCACCATCACATCGACATCGGGGGACGTCATGGCGAAGGACAAGCAGGCCACCGGCCCGGACGGGGAGCAGCAGCACCGCATCCTCGACAAGCTCAACCAGATCGCCCTGCGGGTCTACGGGTCCGGGGACCACTCTCCGCACGACACGCAGGGGGAGCCCATGAGCCAGGCGACGAAGGAGTGGTACCAGAACGTGCAGGAGCACTTCTACGTGGAGAAGGACCAGCACGGCAACGAGTACCTCTACCACAAGGACGACTCCCCGGAAGGGCCCCGTGGCAGCACCGAGCGCAACTGGTGAGCGGACACCGTGAACGGGGAACCTGTCGACGGTTCCCCGTTCCGGCTGGCGGGGTCGGGTCGAAGGTGCAGCCCCCGGGTCCTGCGGTGGTGGGCATCGGGGAGTGAGAACCAGTCCGGGCACCCGTCACGCCACCCGTCCCGTGCAGGTCGTGCCCGTCCTCAAGGCGGAGGAGCAGGCAGGCGGACGGTCCCGGTCCCTATCGGGATCGCCGCGGAGCCGTGGACCGCTCGGTCTCCTCGCCGGTGAGGGAACCGGTGGCGGCCAGCTGCTCGGCGACGTCCCGGAGCTTGGTGTTCGTCTGGGAGCTGACGGTGGTGAGGATGACGAACGCCTGCTGGGACGTGATCTTGAACCGCTCCATGAGGACGCCCTTGGCCTGGCCGATGAGGTCCCGCGTGGCCAGTGCCTCCTGGAGGTGGCTGATCCTCAGGGCCTCGGCGAAGGCGACGGCCGCGTGCGCCGCCACCAGCATCCCGATCTCCTCCGACTCCTCGGTGAACGCGCCGACCTCGGCTCCGTAGAGGTTGAGCGCCCCGAGGACGTCCCCGTCGGTGTAGAGCTGGAAGGCGAGCATGGACGTCGCCCCGGCCTCCAGGGCGGCCGGGGCGAACCGCGGCCACCGGGCCTCGTGGTGGAAGTCGGGCACGCGCACGATCCGCTGCTCGTAGGCGGCGTCCAGGCAGGGTCCCTCCCCGGTCTCCTGCTGCAGCTCGTCCACCCGGCGGGGCATCTCGCCGGAGGCGGCGTGGGACTCGACGGTGCGCCGGTGCTGGGCGACCGAGATCGAGGCCCCCGCGACCCCCGGGATGAGCTCCAGCGCCGCGTGGACCATGGCCCCGAGGGTGCCCCCCAGGTCCTCCTCGGTCTGCAGGGCACGGGCCAGATCGCCCAGTCGCTCGGCCAGATCGCGGTCGATGCTCCCCGACCGGTGCTCGCCGGCAGTGCACTCGGTCTTCGGCTTCTGTTCCGTGCTCATGGCTCCAGTCTTCCCCATGGCCGGTCCTCAGGAGACCGGAGGGGGAAACTCATTGCAGACGGGAACAGGGAGGCGGACGCCGTCACCCGGTGGTCAGTGCGGCGCACGCGGCTTCGATGGACTCCGGGGACAGGACGTGGTCGATGGCCAGCACGGCCGCGCCCATGACCCCCGCCCGGTCCCCGGCGACCGAGGGCACGATCCGCAGGTGCTCCGTGGCCAGCGGCAGGGACCGCTGGTAGACGACCTCGCGGATGCCGGCCAGCAGGTGTTCCCCGGCCTGGGCCAGGCTGCCGCCGATCACGATCACGGACGGGTTGATCAGGTTCACGCAGGCGGCCAGCACCTCGCCGATGTCCCGTCCCGCCTGGCGGATCACCTGCACGGCCCCGGCGTCACCGGAACGGACGAGGTCGATGACGTCCTGGCTCGACGCCAGCCCCCCGCCCGTCCGCTCGTTCAGGGCCGACACCAGGGCCGGGCCCCCGGCCAGTGCCTCGAGGCACCCCGTGTTGCCGCACCGGCAGACCACCTCGCCCCCGTAGGCGACCCGGACATGGCCGAGATCCCCCGCGGTTCCCTGCGCGCCGCGCTGGAGCGAGCCGCCGGAGATGATCCCGGCACCGATCCCCGTGGCCACCTTGACGAACATCAGCTCGGTGCTCCCGGGCCAGTGGAAGCTGCGCTCGCCCAGGGCCATGATGTTGACGTCGTTGTCCACCAGGACGGGAACGTCATAGCTCTCCTGCACCCGGGCCGGGACGTCGAACCGGTCCCACCCCGGCATGATGGGCGGATTGATGGGCCGGCCCGTCCGGTGCTCCACGGGTCCCGGCAGACCGATGCCGATGGCGGCCAGCTCCGAGGCCTGGAGAGCGCTCCGGGCGAGCAGCGTCCCGACGGTGCCCGCGAGCCAGCCCAGCACCGCGTCGGGACCGTCGCCGATCGTCAGCGCCTGGCGCTCCTCGGCGAGCTCCCGCCCGGAGAGGTCCGCCAGGACCGCCCGGGCGTGCGTCGCCCCGATGTCCGCCCCGACGACCGCCCGGGCACCGGGATTGAGCGCGAACAGCGACGGCGGGCGCCCGCCGGTGGAGGCGGCGCCGCCGTAGGGGGCGACGAGGCCCAGCGCCATGAGGGTGTCCACGCGGGAGGCCACGGTGGAACGGGCCAGTCCGGTGAGCTGAGCGAGCTCCGCCCGTGTTCTCGGCCGCCCGTCGCGCAGCAGCTGGAACACCTCGCTCGCGCCCGGGGCGGGCGAGATCACAGGACGCGGCGCCGTCGCCCGGGGGTGACTCTCCAACACTTTTTCAGTAGAGCACGGCGACTTGTGGGGGTCAAGCACGTCACAAACGCACAAACTCCTGGCGACTTTTGGAGGACCCTCGACAGAAGTCTGTGGTGCGTGTCACAGTGACGGCATGAACGAGCCCACGAGCTCTCCGGTGCTGACCGTCACCGGGCTGTCGAAGTCCTTCTTCGGGGTGCCGGTGCTGGAGGACGTGACCCTCCGGCTGCACGCCGGCGAGGTGCACGGCCTGGTCGGCGAGAACGGGGCCGGGAAGTCGACCCTGATGAAGATCCTCGCGGGCGTCCACGACCGGGACGCGGGAACCGTGGAGATCGACGGCACGCCCGTCGAGTTCCACCACCCCACCCAGGCCCACACGGCCGGGCTGTCGACGGTGTTCCAGGAGTTCAATCTGCTGCCCGACCGCACGGTCGCCGAGAACGTGTTCCTCGGCCGCGAGCCGCGCAGGGGCCTGCTCGTCGACAAGCGGGCCATGAACTCGATGACGAGCGCCCTGCTCGAGGACCTGGGCATCACCAGCATCCGGCCCACCACCACGGTCGGCTCGTTGTCGGTGGCGCAGCAGCAGGTCGTGGAGATCGCCAAGGCCATCAGCTACGACGCCCGCATCGTCTCCATGGACGAGCCGACGGCGGCCCTCGCGGGCCCCGAGGTGGACCTGCTGTACGCGATCATCCGCCGGCTCCGGGCACGCGGCACCGCCATCCTGTACGTGTCCCACCGGCTCAAGGAGATCTTCGACCTCTGCGACACCATCACGGTCCTCAAGGACGGACGCGTCGTCGGCACCGAGCCCGCGTCCGCCATGGACGACGCCGCGCTGGTGCGCATGATGGTGGGCCGTCCGATCTCGGCCTACTTCCCGGAGGAGCTGCCCGGCACCGCCGTGGGGCCGGCCCTCCTGCGGATCGAGGGCGGCGGCAACGACCAGCTCGACGCCGTCGACCTGACGCTGCGCGCGGGGGAGATCGTGGGGGTCGCCGGGCTGCAGGGCTCCGGGCGCACGGAACTGGTGGAGGCCGTCTTCGGCGTCCACCCGTTCACCCGCGGGCGCCTGGAACTGGACGGCGAGCCGTACACGGCGTCCTCGCCGCGCCAGGCCGTCCGGCGCGGCGTCGCCCTGATCACGGAGGACCGCAAGTCCCAGGGGCTGAGCCTCGACCAGTCCGTCCTGGACAACGCCCTGGGCGTCATCCGCTCCGTCTTCCCGCGGCGGACGGCCGCGGCCCGCAAGGAGGTCCCCGGGGTGCTCTCCTCGCTCGAGGTGGTGGCCCGGGACCTGGACCAGGAGGTCCAGTACCTCTCGGGCGGCAACCAGCAGAAGGTCGTCCTCGCCAAGTGGCTGGCCGTGGACCCGCGCGTCGTGCTGCTCGACGAGCCCACCCGCGGGATCGACGTGGGGGCCAAGATCGCCGTCTACGACCTGATGCGCAGGCTCGCCGCCGAGGGCAAGGCCATCCTCATGGTCTCCAGCGAGCTGCCGGAGGTCCTGGGCATGTCCAGCCGGATCGTCGTCATGCGGGACGGCCGGATCGCCGGCGAGCTGCCGCCGGACTCGACCGAGGAGCAGGTGCTGCAGCTGGCCACCGGCGCCCGCACGGAGAGGGCGACGAGATGAACGCGTTCTCGAGGCTCACCTCCACCCACATCGTCTACCTCGTGGTGCTGCTGACCTTCGTCGCCGGCACGGTGCTCGTCGGGGCCGCCGGGCGCAGCTTCGTCAGCGCGGGCAACATCTCGGCCGTCCTCACCGGCACCAGCGTGCTCGGGTTCATCGCGATCGGCCAGACGCTCGTGATCCTGGTGGGGAGCCTCGATCTGTCCGTCCCGTACGTCGTCAGCCTCGCGAGCCTGCTCTCGGCCGGGATCATGGCCAACCAGCCGGGGAACATCCTGCCCGGTGTGGCCGCGGCGCTGCTGGTCTCGGCGGGCATCGGCCTGGTCAACGGCCTGGTGGTGTCCGGGCTGAAGGTGCACGGCTTCATCGCCACGCTGGGCACCGGGCTGATCGTCAGCGGCTACCTCGCCACCAACTACAAGGGCAGCGCGGGGCAGACACCCGTGGCCTTCCGGCTGGTCGGAGCCACCGGCATCGGCCCGGTCCCGGTCTCCACGCTGATCATGCTGGCCTGCGCGGGCGCGGTGCTGCTGATGCTGACGCGCACGCGCCTGGGGCACCACATGTACGCCGTGGGCGGGGACATCAGGGTCGCCCGGATGTCCGGGATCCAGACCGGCACCCCGATCGTCGCCGCCCACGTGATCTGCTCCCTCATGGCCGGCCTGGCGGGACTGCTCCTGGCGGCGCGGCTCGGCGTGGGCAGCCCCACGATCGGTGCCCAGGGCGGCTACGACCTGCTCTCGATCGCCGCCGTCGTCCTCGGTGGAACGCTCCTGTCCGGCGGCAAGGGCTCCCTGGTCGGGACGCTGGGCGGCGTGCTGATCTTCGCGATGATCGACAACATCATGAGCGTCATGCAGATCAACCCGTTCCTCAAGGACGTCGTGCGGGGCATCGTCATCGTGGTCGCCGTCGCCGTGTACGCCCGGCGCAGGGTGGCCCGCCGGGCCACCCGCTTCGGCCACCACGAGCACGTCCGGAACGAGCAGGAGGTGTCGGCATGAGCGCCGCGGTCACGGACCGGTCCGCGGTCCTGCAGCAGAACCGTGCGCCGTGGCACGAACGCGCGCTGCGTGCCCTGCGGACGCCCGGGGGAGCCGTCTTCGTGCTCCTCGTGGTGCTGCTGCTCGCGGCCATCGCCGTCAACCCGTCCTTCGGGGAACCGGGGTCCCTGATCCGGTTCGTCGGCCGCACGGCGCCGATCGCCATCGCCGCCATCGGCCAGTACTTCGTGATCGTCTCCGGGGAGTTCGACCTGTCCATGGGCTCGGTGGTCACCGCCCAGGTGTTCGTCGCCGGCAACCTCATCGGCCAGGACGACAGCCGGACCGTGCCCGTCCTGGTGCTCATGCTCGTCCTCGGTGCCCTCGTGGGTCTCGTCAACGGCCTGGTGACCACGCTGCTGAAGGTCCCGAGCTTCATCGTGACCCTCGGCACCATGCTCGCCCTGCTCGGACTGGTGCTCTACTGGACCGGCGGCGCCGCCACGGGCAACCCCGCGGACAGCTTCCGGCAGATCGGCCGCGGCGGCGTCCAGGACGTCCCGGTCCTGGAGGTCCTGCCCTATCCAGTGGTCCTCGTGACCGTCATCGCGGCGGCCGCCTTCTGGCTCATGCGCCGGCCCTACGGCCGCACGCTCATCGCCGTGGGCGACAACCCGCGGGCCGCGGCCCTCACGGGGGCCCGGGTGTGGTGGGTGCGCACCCGGGCGTTCATGCTCTCCTCCCTGGCCGCGACCGTGGCGGGGATCATCCTCGTGGGCTACGCCGGTGTGCACCCCTCCGTGGGGCGCGGCTACGAGTTCACGGCCATCACCGCCGTCGTCCTCGGCGGGGTCGTGCTGGGCGGCGGCCGCGGCTGGGTGCTCTCCGCGGCGGCCGGCGCCTTCGCGCTCGAGACCCTCTTCGCGCTCCTGAACTTCCTGGGCGTCCAGTCGACCTGGCGGGACACCGTCCAGGGCGTGATCATCATCCTCGCCGTCGCCGCCGGGACGCAGACGTGGCGGCGCCGGCGGCGCGGTCGCACCGCACCGGCCCAGGCCCCGAAGCACGTCATCGCAGCACAGCCCGCCCCGGGCTCCGACCAGGAAGGTACATGATGCGCCGTAGCACCCAGTCCAAGGCCACCGTGGCGGCAGCGGCAGCGCTGCTGGCACTGACCGCCTGCACCACCGATCAGTCGATCGAGAACCCGCCCGCGGCCACCGAGGGCGGGGAGGCCGCCGCGACCGAGGAGGCCGGCGCCACCCCCGCCCCGGAAGGCGGTGACGAGTGGTTCGACCAGGCGGAGTACGACCAGCAGTTCGAGCAGCGCTCCGCCTCCTTCGAGGGCGATCCGGAGCAGCCCTGGACCCAGTACATCGACGGTGAGATGACCGCGACCGCCGAGTTCGCGGCCGACGAGCCGCAGAAGGTGTGCTTCTCCAACGCCTCCATCTCCAACCCGTGGCGCCAGACCGGCTGGATCACCATGAACGAGCAGCTCAAGGTGCTCCAGGACTCCGGGGTGATCTCCGAGATGGAGACCCGCGACGCGCAGGACGACGACAACACGCAGATCGCCGACATCGACTACTTCATCGCCGAGGGCGGCTGCGACGCGTTCATCATCTCGCCCAACTCGACCGCCGCCCTGACGCCCGCGGTGGAGCGCGCCTGCGAGACCGGCAAGCCGGTGGTGGTCTTCGACCGGGGGGTGGAGACGGACTGCGCGACGACGTTCATCCACCCGATCGGCGGCTTCGCCTGGGGCATCGACTCGGCGAACTTCCTGGTGGACAACCTCCAGGAGGGCGACAAGGTGGTGGCCCTGCGCATCCTGCCGGGCGTCGACGTGCTCGAGCAGCGCTGGGCCGCGGCCGAGAAGATCTTCGAGGAGAACGGGATCGAGGCGACCGACTACTTCACCGGTGCCGATCCCACCGAGATCAAGAAGATCATCTCCGACGAGCTCGCCACCGGGGACGTGCAGGGCGTGTGGATGGACGCCGGGGACGGCGCCGTCGCGGCCATCGAGGCCTTCGAGGACGCCGGCGCGGACTACCCCGTGATGACCGGCGAGGACGAGATGAGCTACCTGCGCAAGTGGGAGGACACCGGCCTGACCGGCATCGCCCCGGTGTACTCGAACTTCCAGTGGCGCACCCCGCTGCTGGCGCTCGAGCGTATCTTCGCCGGCGAGGAGATCCCCGCCGAGTGGGTCCTGCCGCAGGAGCCCATCACCGAGGACCAGCGGGCGGGGTACCTCGCCGACAACGAGGGGATGCCGGACGGCCACTACGCCAAGTTCGGGGGCGAGGACCTGCCGGGCTACCCCGAGGTCTGGCGGGAGCGCATCATCCCCTGATCCGCGCGGCCGTCGCCCTGCCCGCCACCGGCCCGGCCCCCGGAGGGCCCCCGACGGCGGGCAGGGCGCCGCCACCCACCGCACCGAGAGGAGACCGGCCCGTGCAGCGCTTGATCGGCGTCAACACCTGGGTGTGGGAGTCCCCGCTCACGGACGCGAACCTGCCCCCGCTGCTGGCGAGGATCGCGGACATGGGCTTCGACGCGGTCGAGCTGCCGCTGGAGAACGTGGGCGACTTCTCGGCCGGCACCGTGCGGGACGCGCTCGGCGGGCTCCGGCCCTGGATCGTGGGCGCCATGGCTCCCGGGCGCGAGCTCGTCCTCGCCGACGACGCCGTGGTCCTGCACACCCAGCGCTACCTCAGCGCGTGCATCGAGCTCGCCCACGACGTGGGTGCTCCCGCCGTGTGCGGTCCCTTCTACGCGCACACGGGCAGGCTGTGGCGGATGGACGCGGCACAGCGCGAGCAGGCGTACGGGCAGCTGCGCCGCAACCTGGCCCCGCTGGCCGCCGAGGCCGAGGCCGCCGGCGTGGTCCTGGGCATCGAACCGCTCAACCGCTACGAGACCTCCCTGCTCAACACCACCGCCCAGGCACTGGACGCCCTCGGGCCGCTGCTCGGCCACGGCGTGGGCCTGGCCCTGGACACCTACCACCTCGGCATCGAGGAACGCTCGTCCGCCGGGGCCGTCCGCGCCGCCGGGGAGCACCTCGTGCACCTGCAGGTCTGCGGCAACGACCGCGGCGCGCCGGGCGGGGACCAGACGGACTGGCCGGGCATCTTCGCCGCACTGGACGCCGTCGGCTACACCGGCGCGCTGAACATCGAGAGTTTCACGGCGCTGAACGCCAGCATCGCCACGGCGGCCTCGATCTGGCGGCCCCTGGCCCCGACCCAGGACCAACTCGCGGAGCAGGGGCTGGCGTTCCTGCGCTCGGCCCGCGACCGCTCTCCAGGAGGAACCCCATGACCACCCCCGTGCCAGACGCCGTCGCCGCTCCCGGACGGGCGCCCGCCGCCGGAGCCCTCGGGGTGGCCGTGCTCGGCTACTCCTTCATGGGCAAGGCGCACTCCAACGCGTGGCGCAACGTCAACGCCTTCTACCCCACCCCCCGGGTGGCGCAGAAGGTGCTGGTGGGCCGGGACGCCGGGCACGTGGCCGAGGCCGCACGGCAGTACGGCTGGGAGGAGAGCGGCACCGACTGGCGGTCGGTGCTGGAGCGCGACGACATCCACGTCGTCGACATCTGCACCCCCGGGCACCTGCACGCCGACATGGCCGTCGCCGCGCTCGAGGCCGGCAAGCACGTCCTGGTGGAGAAGCCGCTGGCCAACTCGGTGGCCGAGGCGGAACGGATGGCGGCGGCCGCCGCCGCTGCCCGGGGCCACGGCGTGCACAGCATGGTCGGGTTCAACTACCGCCGGGTGCCGGCCCTGGCGCTGGCCCGGGCGATGATCGCCGACGGGAGGGTGGGGGAGGTCCGGCAGGCCCGCGTGAGCTACCTGCAGGACTGGCTCGCCGACGAGCACGCCCCCATGACCTGGCGCCTGCGCCGGGAGACCGCCGGGTCCGGCGCGCTCGGGGACCTCGCCTCGCACGCCGTCGACCAGATCCGCTTCCTCCTGGGGTCACCGGTCGAGTCCGTCTCCGCGACGCTCACCACGTTCGTGGGCACGCGCCGGGGCGCCGGCGGGCCGGAGCGCGTGACCGTCGACGACGCCGCCTGGGCCACGCTGCGCACCGGCTCCGGGGCGGTGGCCAGCCTGGAGGTCTCCCGCTGCGCCACCGGGCGCAAGAACGCCCTGCAGGTCGAGGTGTACGGCTCGCGCGGCGGCCTGCGCTTCGACCTGGAGCGGTTGAACGAGCTCCAGTTCTTCGACGCCACCCTGCCCGGGGAGGTGCGGGGCCACAGCCGGATCCTCGTCACCGAGGACTCCCACCCGTACGTGGGGGCGTGGTGGCCGGCGGGGCACATCCTCGGCTGGGACCACACCTTCACCAGCCAGGCCGCCGACTTCCTGCGCGCCGTCGGGACGGGGACTCCCGCGGCACCGGACTTCGAGGACGGGCTGGACGTCCAGCGGGTGCTGCACGCCGTGACGGACAGCGCGGCGCGGGGCGGCGCCACCGTCCACCTCTGACACCCGTCCGATCCCGTACCCACCCACGACCGACCGGAGACCTCCTCTCCTCGACACGAAGGACCGCCATGGGACACCCCTACACCCTGTTCACCGGCCAGTGGGCCGACCTCCCGCTCGAGAAGGTCGCGGAGCTCGCCGGCACCTGGGGCTACGACGGCCTGGAGATCGCCGTCTCCGGCGAGCACCTCGACGCCTGGCGGTGGGACGACGACGCCTACGTCCAGGACCGGCTCGACCTCCTCGAGCGCCACGGCCTCAAGGTCTGGGCCATCTCGAACCACCTCAAGGGTCAGGCCGTCTGCGACGACCCGATCGACTTCCGGCACCAGGCCATCGTCGGGCCCCGGGTCTGGGGCGACGGGGATCCGGAGGGCGTGCGCGCCCGCGCCGCCGAGGAGATGAAGCTGACGGCGCGGCTGGCGCAGAAGCTGGGGGTGGACACGGTGGTCGGCTTCACGGGCTCCTCCATCTGGCAGTACGTGGCGATGTTCCCCCCGGTCTCCCAGGACGTGATCGACGCCGGCTACCAGGACTTCGCGGACCGCTGGAACCCCATCCTGGACGTGTTCGACGAGTGCGGGGTGCGCTTCGCCCACGAGGTCCACCCGTCCGAGATCGCCTACGACTACTGGTCCACCCACCGGGCGCTGGAGGCGGTCGGCCACCGCGAGGCCTTCGGGCTGAACTGGGACCCCAGCCACTTCATGTGGCAGCAGATCGACCCGGTGGCGTTCATCTCGGACTTCGCCGAGCGCATCTACCACGTGGACTGCAAGGACACGAAGATGCGGATGGGCGGCGGGCGCAACGGCATCCTCTCGTCCCACCTGCCCTGGGGCGATCCCCGCCGGGGCTGGGACTTCGTCTCGACCGGCCGCGGCGACGTGCCCTGGGAGGACAGCTTCCGCGCCCTCACCGCCATCGGCTACGACGGGCCCGTCTCCGTGGAGTGGGAGGACGCCGGGATGGACCGGCTCCGCGGGGCCCCGGAGGCGCTGGCCTTCCTGAAGCGCTTCGACTTCGCCCCCTCCGGCGCCTCGTTCGACGCCGCCTTCAAGCAGTAGGCGACGCCCCCGGCGGCGTGGCCCGGCGTCAGCCGAACGGCGTCGTGGACAGGAGGCGTTCCCGGGCGCAGGATGAAGGCCTAGCTTCCAGGAGGAACCATGGGCGAGGTCGGACGTCAGGCGAAGAGGGCGGCCGGCGCGGCCGACGACGCCACGGACTCCCGCGGGTTCGTCCTCGCCGCGCGCGCCGGATACGTGGCCGCGGGCCTGCTGCACATCATGATCGGGGTCATCGCGTTCCGCGTGGCCCGCGGCGGTTCCGGCTCGGCGGACCAGTCCGGTGCCGTCGCGGCCCTGGGCAGCAGCCCCGGCGGCACCGTCCTGCTGTGGGCCTGCTTCCTGGGCTGCGCGGCGCTCGCCGTGTTCCTGCTCAGCGACGCGCTCTTCGGCGCGAAGCGGCTCCCGGGCGAGGAGAAGCTCAAGCACCGGGTCAAGACCGGGGGGCAGGCCGTGGTGTACGGCGCGATCGGCGTGGTTTTCGGCATCTACGCCCTGGGCGGCTCGAGCGACAGCAGCGGGTCCACGCAGTCGATCAGTGCCCGCCTGATGGCCCACCCGGCCGGCACGGTGCTGCTCGTCGCCGTCGGCGTGGGGCTCGTCGTCGCCGGCGGATACTTCGTCCACCGGGGCGTGACCCGTACGTTCACGCAGAACCTCACGAGCCTGCCCCGGGGCACGGCGGGCACGGCCGTGGTCGGCCTGGGCGCGGTGGGCTACGCCGCCAAGGGCGTGGCGCTGGCGGTGCTGGGCGGGCTCTTCGTGGTGGCCACGCTCCAGCACGATCCCGAGGAGGCGACCGGGCTCGACGGCGCCCTCAAGTCCCTGCAGGGACAGCCGTTCGGCGCGTGGCTGCTCGGGGCCGTGGCCCTGGGGCTGATCTGCTACGGGGCGTTCATGGTGGTCCGCGCCAAGTACCAGCGCATGTGACCGCCGCCGGTGGCTCCCGTCCCGGCGGCGCGTCGGGATCGCACGGACGCGGTGCCCCGGTACGCCCCGGGGCAGGCCGCCGGTGTCGGGGGAGCTGCTTGATCGCCTCCGGAGGAACCCGGTTCCCGTGTCCGGGGCGGCGCGTAGCCTGGACCCATGAGCCTGGCCCAGAAGATCAACCGTGTCGTCGCCCCCTTCGAGGTCATCTCCGACTACGTCCCCGCGGGCGACCAGCCCCGGGCGATCGAGGAGCTCGCCACGCGCGTCGAGGCGGGCGAGAAGGACGTCGTGCTGCTGGGCGCCACGGGCACGGGCAAGTCGGCGACCGCCGCGTGGCTCATCGAGCGGGTCCAGCGGCCCACCCTCGTGATGGTGCAGAACAAGACGCTCGCCGCGCAGCTCGCCAACGAGCTGCGCGAGCTGCTGCCCAACAACGCGGTCGAGTACTTCGTCTCCTACTACGACTACTACCAGCCCGAGGCCTACGTCCCGCAGACGGACACCTTCATCGAGAAGGACTCCTCCATCAACGAGGAGGTCGAGCGGCTGCGCCACTCCGCGACGAACGCCCTGCTGACGCGGCGCGACGTCGTCGTGGTCGCCACCGTCTCCTGCATCTACGGCCTGGGCACCCCTGAGGAGTACGTCGCCCAGATGGTGACGCTGCGCCAGGGCCAGGAGATGGACCGCGACGAGCTGCTGCGCCGGTTCGTGCACATGCAGTACGCGCGCAACGACGTCGACTTCCACCGCGGCACCTTCCGCGTGCGCGGGGACACGGTGGAGATCATCCCGATGTACGAGGAGCACGCGGTCCGCGTCGAGTTCTTCGGCGACGAGATCGAGTCCATCTACACCCTGCACCCGCTGACCGGGGAGATCATCCGGGAGGAGACCGAGATGTACGTCTTCCCGGCCTCCCACTACGTGGCCGGCGCGGACCGGATGGCCACCGCCGTGAAGTCCATCGAGGACGAGCTCGCCGGGCGGCTGAAGGAGCTCGAGTCGCAGAACAAGCTCGTCGAGGCCCAGCGGCTGCGCATGCGCACCACGTACGACCTCGAGATGATGGAGCAGATGGGCTACTGCAACGGCATCGAGAACTACTCGCTGCACATCGACGGCCGCCCGCGCGGATCCGCGCCGCACTGCCTGATCGACTACTTCCCGGACGACTTCCTCCTGGTGGTCGACGAGTCCCACGTGACGATCCCCCAGATCGGCGGCATGTACGAGGGCGACATGTCCCGCAAGCGCACCCTCGTGGAGCACGGCTTCCGGCTGCCCTCCGCGATGGACAACCGGCCGCTGAAGTGGGACGAGTTCCTCGGACGCATCGGCCAGACCGTCTACCTCTCGGCCACCCCGGGCAAGTACGAGCTGTCCCAGGCGGACGGCTACGTCGAGCAGATCATCCGCCCCACCGGACTGGTGGACCCCGAGGTCGTCGTCAAGCCCACCCAGGGGCAGATCGACGACCTGCTGGACGAGATCAACGTGCGGGTCGAGCGCGACGAGCGCGTGCTCGTCACCACGCTCACCAAGCGGATGGCCGAGGACCTCACCGAGTACCTGATGGAGCACGGGGTGAAGGTGCAGTACCTGCACTCCGACGTCGACACCCTCCGGCGCGTGGAGCTGCTGCGCGAGCTGCGGATGGGCACGTTCGACGTCCTGGTGGGCATCAACCTGCTGCGCGAGGGCCTGGACCTGCCCGAGGTCTCCCTCGTGGCGATCCTCGACGCGGACAAGGAGGGCTTCCTGCGCTCCACGACCTCCCTCATCCAGACGATCGGCCGCGCCGCGCGCAACGTGTCCGGGCAGGTGCACATGTACGCCGACCGGATCACGGCCTCGATGGCCACGGCGATCGAGGAGACCAACCGGCGCCGGGAGATCCAGGTCGCCTACAACACCGAGCACGGGATCGACCCGCAGCCCCTGCGGAAGAAGATCGCGGACATCACCGACCAGCTGCAGCGCGAGGAGGAGGACACCCGCGAGCTGCTCGCCCAGCGGGCGGCGGCCGGCAAGAAGACCGCGGCGACCGGGCGCAAGGGCGGGCGGGAGGCCGCCGCGTCCGCCGAGCAGAAGCTGCGCCGGGACGGGATCGCCGCGGCCCCCGCCGAGGACCTCGTGGACCTCATCGCGCAGATGACCGAGCAGATGCAGGCCGCCGCCGCCGAGCTGCAGTTCGAGCTGGCGGCGCGGATCCGCGACGAGCTCTCCGACCTCAAGAAGGAGCTGCGGCAGATGCAGCAGGCCGGGCACGCCTGAGCCCGGCCCCGTCGGGGACCGACACCGGTGTGGGCTCGGTTCCCGGCGTCCTCCCAGGATCGGGTAGAGTCCACTCCGCGTAGGGGAGTATCCCTCAGCGCTGCGATCGTCAGCACGCCGGGCAACGGAGCCCGGCCGGTCGCAGCGGCCGCACCTCGGCATCCGGGCCCGGAGCCCGCCGTGGCGGTGGAGAGACTTGCGGCTCATCGTGCTGCCCCGGTCCGCCCCGCTCCTCGGACGACGCCGGCCCGCGGGCGCACCCATCTCCAAGCGAAAGAACTCGCGTGCACACACAGCTACCCGCGTGGTTCGAGATCGGCTCCTTCGTCGTCCTCGGCTGCATTCTCCTCTTCGACCTGATCATGGTCGCCAAGCGTCCCCACGAGCCCTCCATGAAGGAGGCCGGCATCTGGGTCGGCGTCTACGTGGCCCTCGCGCTCGTCTTCGGCGGACTGATGTTCGCCGTCGCCGGCGTGGAGCCCGGGACCCAGTTCATCGCCGGCTGGATCACCGAGTACAGCCTCAGCATCGACAACCTCTTCGTGTTCATCGTGATCATGACCCGGTTCGCGGTCCCCCGGAAGTACCAGCAGGAGGTGCTGATGGTGGGCATCATCATCGCGCTGGTCCTGCGCGGCGTCTTCATCCTGCTGGGCGCCACGATCATCGCGAACTTCTCCTGGGTCTTCTACATCTTCGGCGTCTTCCTGCTGTGGACCGCGTACCACCAGGCCAAGGACGACGGCGAGGACGAGGCCGGGGAGAACGCCCTCATCCGCAAGCTGCGCACGGTGGTCCCCATGACGGACCAGTACGACGGCAACAAGCTGCGCACCCAGGTGAACGGCAAGAAGGTGTTCACGCCGATGCTCGTCGTCTTCGTGACGATCGGTCTCACCGACCTGATGTTCGCCTTCGACTCCATCCCGGCGATCTTCGGCCTCACCCAGAGCCCGTTCATCGTCTTCACCGCCAACATCTTCGCCCTCATGGGCCTGCGCCAGCTCTACTTCCTGCTGGGCGGGCTCATGGAGCGGCTCATCTACCTCAAGCACGGTCTGTCGCTGATCCTGGCGTTCATCGGCGTCAAGCTCATCCTGCACGCGATGCACGAGAACGAGCTGTCCTTCATCAACGGCGGCGAGCACATCGAGTGGGCGCCCGAGATCCCCACGTTCGTGTCCCTGGGCGTGATCGTGGCGATCATCGTGGTCGCCACCGTCGCCTCCATGGTCAGCCCGAAGGGCCGTGCCGCCCACGCCGTGGCCGAGCTGCACCGGGCCATCGAGGTGTACCGGGGCATTCCGGAGGGCACCCCCACCACGGAGATCCGTCTCGTGCAGGCCGAGCTCGTGAAGAAGCACCACGTGGCCCGCGGCGCCGCCGAGCGCTCCACGGTGACGCTTCCCGACCTCCACGAGCACACGGGCAAGACCTTCGAGGAGCACCACACCGAGAGCCAGGACGCGAAGGACGTCGAGCGCGGGAACAGCGGGCGCTGAGCGCGCCCGCAGGCTGAGCGCCCGGGGACCGTCGTCGACGGGTCCGGACGGGCAAGGGCCCGGCCCGCCGCACGGCGGGCCGGGCCCTCCGCCGTCTGCGGGAGGGCACCCGTATAGACTGTGCTCAGCCTAGGGGAGTATCCCTCAGCGCTGTGGACGTCAGCACGCCGGGTCCCCGGACCCGGCCGGACGCAGCGGCCGAACCAGTGCGGCGGACCGGAACGGTCCGGCGCGCACGGCGGAGAGACTTACGGCCGTCCCGTACTCGACCCCGAAAGCAGGATCATGGAAGTCTCACTCACCGTCTGGACCGTCACGATCGCGGCCATTCTCGGTCTGCTCCTCTTCGACTACGTGTTCCACGTGCGCAAGGCGCACGAACCCCAGCTGAAGGAAGCCGCGATCTGGTCGGCGATCTACGTGGGCCTCGCCCTCCTCTTCGGCCTGTTCGTCCTGGTGGAGTGGGGTGGTCGCTACGCCGGTGAGTACTACGCCGGGTACATCACCGAGAAGGCGCTGTCCGTGGACAACCTCTTCGTCTTCCTCATCATCATGGCGTCCTTCAAGGTGCCGCGGGAGGACCAGCAGAAGGTGCTGCTCTTCGGCATCACCTTCGCCCTCGTGGCCCGCACCGCCCTGATCTTCGTGGGTGCCGGGCTGATCAACCAGTTCGCGTGGGTGTTCTACCTCTTCGGCCTGATCCTGCTGCTCACGGCCGGCTCGCTCATCAAGGGCGAGCTCTCGGAGTCGAAGCACGACGAGGCGGACAACTTCGTGGTGCGCCTGGCCAAGCGTTTCATCCACACCACGGACCACTACGACGGCGACAAGCTCTTCACCGTGCACAACGGCAAGCGGGCGATGACCCCGATGCTGCTGGTCATGGTCGCGATCGGCGGCACGGACGTCCTGTTCGCCCTCGACTCGATCCCGGCGATCTTCGGCCTGACCCAGCAGACCTACCTGGTGTTCACCGCCGTGGCCTTCTCGCTGATGGGCCTGCGCCAGCTGTACTTCCTCATCGACGGGCTGCTGGACCGCCTCATCTACCTGTCCTGGGGCCTGGCGATCATCCTGGGCTTCATCGGCGTCAAGCTCATCCTGCACGCGCTGCACGAGAACAACCTGGGCTTCATCAACAACGGCGAGCACGTGGAGGTCGTCGAGGTCAGCATCGCCGTCTCGCTGACCGTGATCGTGGGCGTGCTCCTGATCACGGTGCTCGCCTCGCTCTTCAGCCCCAAGGGCCGCGCGCTGCGGGTGCTCAACGGGCTGCAGACCGTGGCCGAGCAGTACGTGACCCTGCCCCAGGACGCGTCCCCCGAGGAGCGCCAGAAGCTCGCCGACAAGGCCGCCAAGTACCAGCGGCAGATGCCGAAGATCTCCGACAAGCACCGTGACGAGCTGCTCGAGTCGGAGAAGCACTTCCACGAGCTGCTGGACCGCGCCCGCGGCAAGCACCGGGAGTTCGAGCGCACCGGGGTGGGCCCGGAGCCGGACGCGGTGCCGGCCCCTGAGGCCGAGGCGATCCGCGGCGAGCGCGTCGAGACGCAGGACGCCGCCGGCACCACCACGCCGGACGCCCCGCGCGGCGGGAGCACCGGCCACTCCGCCTGACGCGCATCCCCCCGCCGACGACGGAGGCCCCCACCCGGCCCGGGTGGGGGCCTCCGTCGTCGGCGGCGTCGGTTCAGCGGCCCGTCTCGGTGACTGGTCCCACGTTGTCGACGACCACGGCGGGGAAGCCGTCCGCGTCGGAGGCGCGCAGGTCGACGCGGGCGTTGATCCCCCAGTCATGGTGGCCGTCCGGGTCGTCGAAGACCTGCAGCACGGTCCAGTACCCGTCCAGGCCCTCGGGCCGCTCGTCGATGCGCACGAGGCCGGGCCCCCGGGACTGGGGGTCCGTGTAGATGTCCTCGTGCTCGCGGAAGTACGCGTCCATGGCGTCCGCCCACCGGTCCCGGTCCCAGCCGTGCTCGCCGTCCAGGGCCCCGAGCACCTTGTCCTTCTCGTCGGCGAAGAGCTCCACGCGCTGGAACAGGGCGTTGCGGACCATGACCCGGAACGCGCGGGGGTTGGACGTGATGGCCGGCGGCTGCTCGTCGATGAGCTCCTCGAGGGAGTCGGCCGAGGTGCCCATGGGGGACTCCTCGCCGGCGGCCAGCTTCTCCCACTCGTCCAGCAGCGAGTTGTCGGTCTGCCGGATGAGCTCGCCCAGCCACTCGACGAGGTCCTCGAGGTCCTCGCGCAGCAGCTCGTGCGGCACCGTCTGGCGCAGCGCCTTGTAGGCGTCGGAGAGGTAGCGCAGCAGGATCCCCTCGGAGCGGGCGAGACCGTAGAACTGCACGTAGTCCCCGAAGGTCATGGCCCGTTCGTACATGTCCCGGACCACCGACTTCGGCGTCAGCTCGAACTGCGCGACCCACGGCGCGCCGGTGCGGTAGGTCTCGAAGGCCTGGGTGAGCAGCTCCTCGAGGGGCTTGGCGTAGGTGACGTCCTCCAGCTCCTTCATCCGCTGCTCGTAGTCCAGGCCCTCCGCCTTCATCGCCGCCACGGCGTCCCCGCGGGCCTTCTTCTCCTGCATGTTGAGCACCTGGCGCGGCTTCTCGAGGGTGGCCTCGATGACGGAGACGACGTCGAGCGCGTACCCGGGGGACTCGCGGTCCAGCAGGGTGAGGGCGGCCAGGGCGAAGGGGGACAGCGGCTGGTTGAGCGCGAAGTTCTCCTGCAGCTCCACGGTCAGCCGCCAGGTGCGGCCCTCCTCGTCCGGGGCGTCCAGCTTCTCGACGACGCCGGCGGCGCGCAGCTCCTTGAGGATCCCGATGGCCTGCCGGACGAGGGCGCGCTGGCGCTGCCGCGTCTCGTGGTTGTGGGTCAGCAGGTGCCACGCGGCCAGCACCGGGTTCCCGGGCCGCTGCAGGAGGTTCAGCAGCATCGAGTGCGTCACGGTGAAGGAGGAGGTCAGCGGCTCCGGCTCCGAGGCCACGAGGGTCTCGAAGGTCGGCCGGCCCCAGGACACGAAGCCCTGCGGCGGCTTCTTCCGCACGACCTGCC
>JAPSHS010000089.1 GCA_031179495.1 Kocuria sp.
AGTCCGGGCTGGGCCGGGAGGGCGGAGCCGAGGGCCTGGCCGAGTACACCACCACCCAGTACATCGGCGTGGAGAACCCCTGGACCACCGCCCCCAACCCCGGCACCGGCACCCCCGCCTGAGAACCTCCCGTCCCCGGACGGACCGTTCCACCACCGGTGCGGTCGCCGCGCTCCCGCGGCGACCGCACCCCGTTCCCGAAAGGACGTCTCCCATGACCGAGACCCTGCCCGACATCCAGTACCGGCTGGAGCAGGTCCGCCGCATCGAGGGCACCCTGCCCGGCCCTCGCTCGCGGGAGCTGTCCGCCCGCCGGGAGGAGGCCGTGGCCTCCGGCGTCGCCTCCTCCGTGCCCGCCTACGCGGCGGACGTGGACGGCGGGATCGTGCTCGACGTCGACGGCAACCAGCTCGTCGACCTCGGCTCCGGCATCGCCGTGACCACCGTGGGCGCCTCCGCCCCGGCCGTGGTCGCCCGGGTCAAGGAGGCCGTGGAGCACTTCACGCACACCTGCTTCATGGTCACCCCCTACGAGGGCTACGTGGCCGTCGCGGAGAAGCTCGCCGAGCTCACCCCCGGCGACTTCCCCAAGAAGGCCGCGCTGTTCAACTCCGGCTCCGAGGCCGTGGAGAACGCCGTCAAGATCTCCCGGCTGCACACCGGCCGGCAGGCGGTCGTCGTCTTCGACCACGCCTACCACGGCCGCACGAACATGACCCTCGCCATGACCGCCAAGGTCCAGCCCTACAAGCAGGGCTTCGGCCCGTTCGCCGGCGAGGTCTACCGGGTGCCGGTCTCCTACCCCTTCCGGGACCCGGAGGGCATGACCGGCGCCGAGGCCGCCCGCCGCGCCCTGCTGCAGGTGGAGAAGCAGGTGGGTGCGCAGAACGTGGCCGCCGTCGTCATCGAGCCCATCCAGGGCGAGGGCGGGTTCATCGTGCCGGCCGAGGGCTTCCTGCCGGCGCTGTCCGAGTGGTGCACCGACAACGGCGCCGTCTTCGTGGTGGACGAGGTCCAGGCGGGCGTGGCCCGCACGGGCGAGTGGTTCGCCGTGGACCACGAGGACGTCGTCCCCGACCTCATCACCGTGGCCAAGGGCGTCGCCGGCGGCATGCCGCTGTCCGGGGTCGTCGGCCGCGCCGAGATCATGGACTCGGTGCACGCGGGCGGGCTCGGCGGCACCTACGGCGGCAACCCCGTGGCCTGCGCGGCCGCGCTGGGAGCACTGCAGACCATCGAGGAGTGGGACCTCATCGCCCGCGCCCGCCGGGTCGAGGAGATCATCCGCGAGGAGCTGACCCCGGTGGCCGAGGAGACCGGCATCGTCGGTGAGATCCGCGGTCGCGGCGGCATGATGGCGCTCGAGTTCGTGCGGCCCGGCGGCAAGGACCCGGACGCGGACGCCGCCAAGGCCATCGCCGCGGAGTGCCTCGAGCAGGGCGTCATCATCCTGACCTGCGGCACCTTCGGCAACATCGTGCGCCTGCTGCCCCCGCTCGTCATCGGCGAGGACCTGCTGCGCGACGGCCTGCGCGTGCTCGCCGAGGCCATCCGCCACGCGGCGCGGTAGCGCCCGCACCGCACCGCCACGAGGGGCCGTTCCCCGCCGGAGACGCCGTCGCGCTCCGGCGGGGAACGGCCCCTCGTGCTGTCCAGGGCCGGCGGGTCAGCCGGAGCAGCGCTCCTGCAGGGCCCGGGCCTCCCGGACCACGCTGATCATGGACCGTTCGCCCTGCCGGAACTCGTCGATGGCCTCGCGGACCGAGGCGATCTCCCCGGAGAGCTCGGGCGGGGCGGTGGCGGCAAGGTCCTCCACCTCGGCGAGCAGGGCCACCGGGTCCTGCCGCAGCTGCTCCGGGGCCGTGCGCGCGGCCTCCAGCACCCGGGCGCAGGTCTCCTCCGCAGTACTGACCGAGGCGCTGCCGGAGGGGGAGGCGGACGGCGTCGGGGCACCGCGATCGGCCGCGTCCGTCCCGGACCCGGAGTCGCGGTCGAAGAGGGAGCAGCCGGTCAGGGCCAGGAGCAGGGCGGCGATCGCCGCAGCACGGGTCGCGGCGGAACGGGGCGGGTGGGCGGTCGGCACGGAGGGCCTCCTGTGCGGATCGGGGAACGCGGGTCGCGGTCCGGGCGCCCTCACCCTACTAGCCTGGGCAGCACGCCCCACAGTGTGTCCGGAGCCGCCGGCCCCGGACAGCAGTGGCCGAGACAGGAGCCGCCGTGACCGGGATCGGGGACCTCACCGCCGTCCAGCTGCGGGACGCGCTCGCGCGCGGGGAGCTGGGCGCGGCGGAGACCACGGCGTTCTTCCTGGCCCGGATCGAGGAGCGGGATCCGGGGCTGGGCGCGTTCGTGCACGTGGCGCCCGAGCTGGCCCTCGAGAGGGCCCGGGCCCTCGACGCCCGGCCCGCCGGAGCCCCGCGCGGGTCGCTGCACGGGCTGCCGCTCGCGGTGAAGGACCTGCACGACGTCGTGGGCATGCCCACCGGCCACGGCTCCGCGGCCGTGGCGGTCCCCGGGGCCGGGACGCCGGTCGCCCCGGCGGACGACGACCTCGTGGCCGTGCTCGGAGCCTCCGGCGCCGTGTGCCTGGGCAAGACCCAGGTCCCCGAGTTCGGCCTCAACTGCTACTCCGAGAACCTCGTGTCCCCGCCCGCCCGGAACCCGCACGATCCCGGCGCCGGGGCCGGGGGGTCCTCCGGCGGACAGGCCGCGGCCGTGGCCGCGGGGATGCTGCCGGTGGCCCCGGGCTCCGACGGCGGGGGCTCCGTCCGCATCCCGGCGGCGGCGTGCGGGCTGGTGGGCCTCAAGCCCAACCGTGGGCGGGTGCCCACCGCGGACGCGCAGTCGGACGCCGCACAGCTCGTGGTCAACGGCCCCATCGCCCGCACCGCCGAGGACGCGGCCCTGCTGCTGGACGTGCTGTGCGCCCCCGTCCGCGGCCCGGCCCAGGGCAACGTGGTGCACCGGGCGGTCGGCGCCGTGCCCCACCCGTCCTTCCTCGAGGGCGTGCGGGCCGCCCGCCGGGGACGCCTGCCCTGGGGCGAGCGGCCGCTGCGGATCGGGGTGAGCACCGCCTCGCCCTTCGACGCCGTCTACGACATCGAGGTCTCCCCCGAGGCCCGGGCCGCCCTCGACGCGGGGATCACCCGGCTGCGCGCGGCCGGGCACGAGGTCGGCGAGGCCTCGATCGCCTACGACCCCGAGTACCCCGGTGCCTTCTTCGACGTCTGGACCACCTCGATGGGCACCGCGCCCCTCGACCACGAGCAGGCCCGGAGGCTGACCGGGCTCGCGGCGGCCTTCCGCGCGCGCGCCCTGCGCCGCTCCGCCGTCGAGCTCGCGCAGGCGGTGAGCACGCTGCGCCGGATCGAGCGGGACGTGGTGCGCCACTACGGGGCCTGGGACATGGTGCTCACGCCCGCGCTCGCCATGACGCCGCGCCCCCTGGGCTGGTTCTGGGCGGGCCACGATCCCGAGGACCCGGCGGGGGCGGACCAGGACTACATGCGCCAGTGCCAGTACACCCCGTGGACCTCGCTCGTGAACGTGGCCGGCCTGCCCGCGGTGACCGTCCCGACGCTGTGGACCCGCGCGGCGGGCGAGGACGACGGACCGGTCGTGCCCATGGGCGTCCAGCTCATCGGCCGCCCCAGCGCCGAGGCGCAGCTGCTCGCCGTCGTCGCGCAGCTCGAGGACCAGGGACTCGCCGGCCCCCGGCTCCCGGGCTAGGCGGTCGCCGGCGACACGCCCTCCCGATCGGCGCCGGGACGGACCCGGCGAGGCGCCGCCCGGAGCCCTCCCGGACGGCGCCCCGCCCCGGCCTCCGGACAGGGACGCCCTGCCGGCACTGAGGAGGCCGGCGGATCAGGAGTGGCCCAGGGCCACGTCTCCCCCCTCGGGGTCGTCGCCCGGCTCGGTGGCCGCCTCGGGGTCCTCCTCCGGCTCGAAGCCGGTCGCCTCGTCGTCGGTGGTCAGCCCGATGCCCTGCTCGGTGTCCGGGACGGTGCCCTCCGGGCCCTTGCCCGAGCCCTCGTTCGTCTCGTCGGGTGCTTCGCTCATGCTGCCGGCCTCCTGGCTGGGTCGTGCGCTCGCTGGTGCCCTCATCCTGTCCCACCGGCCCCGATTCCTCCAGACCCCTCGCGGGCGCCTCGCGCAGAGCGGAATCGTCGAAACCTGACGACGTGATCGCGTGCCAGCCTCCGCGCGTCGCGGAGGCTGGCGGTAGGTTGGGCGGCATGACCAATCGTGCGGGCACCGTCGCCCAACCCAGTGACCTCGTCGACCTCGGCAAGCTCCTCGACGCCTACACGGACGTCGTGCCGGACCCCTCCGACCCGGACCAGCGCGTGGCCTTCGGCACGTCCGGGCACCGGGGCTCGTCCTTGAAGGGCTCGTTCAACGAGCAGCACATCGCCGCGATCACGCAGGCGATCGTGGAGTACCGCTCCGGGCAGCGGATCACCGGGCCGCTGTTCATGGGCAAGGACACCCACGCGCTCTCCGGGCCCGCGCAGGACACCGCGCTCGAGGTGCTGGCCGCCAACGACGTGACCGTCCTGCTGGACTCCCGCGACGGCTACGTGCCCACCCCGGCGCTGTCCCACGCGATCCTCACCCACAACACCGGCCGGGCGGAGGGCATGGCCGACGGCATCGTCATCACCCCGTCGCACAACCCGCCCTCCGACGGCGGCTTCAAGTACAACCCGCCCAACGGCGGCCCCGCGGACACCGACGCCACCGAGTGGATCGCCCAGCGCGCCAACCAGTTCCTCGAGAACGGCATGGCGGGAGTCCGCAGGGTGCCGCTGGCGCGGGCCCGCGCGGCGGAGACCACCGGCGGCTACGACTTCCTCGAGGAGTACGTGCGGACGCTGTCCGAGGTCATCGACCTCGACGTGATCCGCGACTCCGGCCTGCACATCGGCGCCGACCCCATGGGCTCCGCCTCCGTGGCCTACTGGGGCGAGATCGCCCAGCGGTTCGGGCTGAACATGACGGTGGTCAACCCGTCGGTGGACCCGCAGTGGGCGTTCATGACCCTGGACTGGGACGAGAAGATCCGGATGGACTGCTCCTCCCCCTCGGCCATGGCCTCCCTCATCGGCAACCGGGACAAGTACGACATCGCGACCGGCAACGACGCCGACACGGACCGGCACGGGATCGTGACCCCGGACGCAGGCCTGATGAACCCGAACCACTACCTGGCCGTGGCCATCGACTACCTCTTCCGCCACCGCACCGGCTGGTCCGCCGAGGCCGGGATCGGCAAGACGCTGGTCTCCTCCTCGATCATCGACCGGGTCGCGGCCTCCCTGGGCCGCGAGCTCGTGGAGGTGCCGGTGGGCTTCAAGTGGTTCGTGCCCGGGCTGATGGACGGCTCGATCGGCTTCGGCGGCGAGGAGTCCGCCGGCGCCTCCTTCCTGCGCACGGACGGCTCCGTGTGGTCCACCGACAAGGACGGGATCATCCTCGCGCTGCTGGCCTCGGAGATCACGGCCCGCACCGGCAGGACGCCGTCCCAGCGCTACGCCGAGCTGACCCAGGACTTCGGCGCGCCCGTCTACCAGCGCATCGACGCGCCCGCGACCCGCGAGCAGAAGGCCACGCTGAAGAAGCTCTCCCCCGCCCAGGTGGAGGCCGACACCCTCGCCGGCGAGCAGATCACGGCCAAGCTCACGAACGCGCCCGGCAACGGAGCGGCGATCGGTGGGCTCAAGGTGACCACGAAGAACGCGTGGTTCGCGGCGCGCCCGTCCGGCACCGAGGACGTCTACAAGATCTACGCGGAGTCCTTCCTGGGCGAGGAGCACCTGAAGCAGGTGCAGCAGGAGGCCAAGGACCTGGTGGACGCCGTCATCTCCTGACCGGTCCGGCCGGGGATCCGCTCAGGGCCGCGGACGGACCCAGACCGCCTCCGCGGCGAGGACGCCCACCTCGACGACGGCCCCGCCCACCGTCACGGACACGGCCCGGGACAGGTGCTCGCCCAGCACGAGCTCCGTCCCGGGCCGGATGCCGGCGTCGCCGAGCCGGCGCAGC
>JAPSHS010000090.1 GCA_031179495.1 Kocuria sp.
CCGGGCCCGGGTCCGCCGCCGGCGCCCCCGTCCGTGCCGCGGTCGGCCGGCTCGCCGGCCGGGAGCCGGATGCCGTACTGGGGCCGTCCGTCGGGCAGGTCCTCGAAGCCGGCGGGGCGCCCGGGCACCTGCTCCCCCGGCCGCTGTCCGGAAGCGGCGCCCTGTGGCCCCGGCTGGCCGGGAGCCCGGCCCGCCGGGGCGCCGTGGGGCGGGCGCTGCCACGGGGCGCCGTGCGACGCCCGTCCCGGTCCCGGCTCCTGGCCGGGGGCGGGGGGCGGGCCCTGCGGGTGGCCGGCCCCGGGACCGGCGGCGCGCGGCAGGCTCTGCAGCCCGCGCAGGCCCTGCAGCACCTGCTGGGCGCGCTGGGCCACCTCCGGGGCCGCCACGACGTCGTAGGAGGTCGCGACGATCTGGTTCGTCGAGGTGAAGTCCCGCTTCCCGCGCTGCATCGCGTAGGTCACCGTGGCCAGGAGCATCCAGAAGGCCCCGCCCATGAGCACCGAGACGAGCAGGGCGGACACCCACTCCCCGCCGCCCAGCAGGGAGAGGATCATCCCGAGGAAGGCGCCGAAGACCATGCCGTTGAGCGCGCCCTGGCCCGCGACCCTCGGGTAGCTGAGCCGGCCGGTCACCTGCTCCACGGACTTCAGGTCGTTGCCGACGATCGCGATCCGGTCCACCTCGAACTGCTCGTCCGCGAGGTGGTCCACGGCCTTCTGCGCGTCGGCGTAGGTGCCGTAGCGGCCGATCACCTCCCCGCGGGGCAGACCGCGGACGGCGGGGCTGGCGGGGGGCAGGGACCGTGGCGAGCTCATGGCACCATTCTCCCCCATGGCCGCCGTGCTCCGGGGCCTCCCGGCCGGATCGGCCCGGGCGGACCCGATGGGTAGTCTTGTACGGTGAGCAGCAACATCGACAAGATCTTCATCGCGCGCCTGATCGGCCTGGACGTGTTCGACCCGCTGGGGGACCGTCTGGGGCGGCTGCGCGACGTCGTCGTGCTCATGCGGGGCAGCTCCCGGTACGGGCGCTCCTCCCGCCGGCCCCTCGTGGTCGGCCTCGTGGTGGAGGTGCTCGGCAAGAAGCGCGTGTTCGTTCCCATGACCCGGGTGACCAGCATCGACGCGGACAAGATCATCAGCACCGGGCTCGTGAACCTGCGCCGCTTCGAGCAGCGGGGCGCCGAGACCCTCGCCGTCGGCGAGCTGTTCGACCGCACCGTGGTGCTGCGCGACGGCTCCGGCGCGGCCACGGTCGAGGACATGGCCATGGAGCGCAAGCGCAACACCGGGGACTGGCTGATCACCCAGCTCTTCGTCCGCCGCACCGGCACCGGCGGGGGCCTCATGCGCCGGCGCAACGAGACCCTGATCATCGACTGGGAGGACGCCGGCGATCCCTCCGCCGCGGGCCACCAGCCGGCCACCCAGTGGGTCGCCTCCCACGAGGAGGAGCCGCCCGCCGACCTCGCCGACGAGATCCACGACATGAACGCGAAGCGGATGATCGAGATCGCCCACGAGCTGCAGGACGACCGGCTCGCCGACGTCCTGCAGGAGCTGCCGGAGGAGGACCAGGTCTACATCCTCACCAGCATGGACCGCGAGCGCGCGGCCACCGTGCTGGAGGAGATGGAGCCCGACGACGCCGCCGACCTGCTCAACGCGCTGCCCGACGCCGAGGCGGAGCACCTGCTCGAGCTCATGCAGCCCGGCGACGCGGAGGACGTGCGCCGGCTGCTGGAGTACGAGGAGGGCACCGCCGGCTCGCTCATGACGCCGGTCCCGATCATCCTGCCCCCGGAGGCCACCGTGGCCGAGGCGCTCGCGCACATCCGGCAGGAGGAGCTCAGCCCGGCCGTGGCGGCGGCCGTGATCGTCTGCCGGCCCCCGCTGGAGACGCCCACCGGCAAGTACCTGGGCATGGTGCACACGCAGAAGCTGCTGCGCTACGCCCCGCCGGAGGCGGTCGGCAACCTCATCGACCGCTCGCTCGAGCCCGTCTCCGACCTCGCCTCCGTGCAGGACGTGGCGCGCGAGCTCGCGACCTACGACCTCACCATCATCCCCGTGGTCAACGACCACGACCGGGTGGTCGGGGCGATCACCATCGACGACGTCCTCGACGCGCTGCTGCCCGACGACTGGCGCACGGCCGACGACGGCACCCCGATCCGGAAGGTGGGCAAGAGATATGAGTGAGCGGGAGGCCCGGCGCGCCCGCGTCAACGCCCTGGACCAGCCCCGGGAGCACCGCCCCGGGCTGCTGGACCGGTTCCGGCCGAACCCGGACGCGTTCGGCAAGTGGACGGAGGGCTTCGCCCGCTTCATGGGCACGCCCCAGTTCCTGTTCTGGATGACGGTGTTCGTGGCGCTGTGGCTGGGCTGGAACACCCTGGCCCCCCGGGAGCTGCAGTTCGACTCCAGGGCCCTGAACTTCACGCTGCTGACGCTGATGCTCTCCCTGCAGGCGTCCTACGCCGCGCCGCTGCTGCTGCTGGCGCAGAACCGGCAGGACGACCGGGACCGCGTGACCCAGGACGAGGACCGCCGCCGCGCGCAGCAGAACCTCGCCGACACCGAGTACCTGACCCGGGAGATCGCCTCGCTGCGGATCGCCCTGCGCGAGGTCGCCACCCGCGACTTCGTGCGCTCCGAGCTGCGCTCGGTGCTCGAGGAGATCCTCGAGGCGCAGGACGAGTCCCCGGACACCGCCGAGACCGGGACGTACCCGAGGAAGGGCGTCCGCCGCAGGAACCGGAGCTCCGAGCGCACCACCGCCCCCGAGACCAGAGGGATCCCCCGTGCCTGACCCCCGTCCCCACGACGCCCTGGCCCCCGAGGCCCTGCACCCGGCCCTGCGGGCGGCGCTCGACCGCGTGCTCGACCCCGAGCTGCGCCGTCCGGTGACGGAGCTGGGCATGATCCGCTCCGCCGCGCTCGACGACACCGGCCACGCCGCGGTGCACGTGCTGCTGACGATCAGCGGGTGCCCCCTGCGCTCGACCATCGAGCAGGACGTCCGGGAGGCGGTGGGGACCGTGGCCGGGGTGCGCTCGGTGGGCGTGGAGATCGGGGTCATGACGGCCGAGCAGCGCACCGCGCTCAAGGAACGGGTGGGCCACACCCGGACCGTGCCCTTCAACGACCCGTCCTCCCTGACCCGGGTGCACGCCGTGACCAGCGGCAAGGGCGGGGTCGGCAAGTCGACCGTCACGGTGAACCTCGCCGCCGCCCTGGCCGCCCGGGGGCGCTCCGTGGGGATCGTGGACGCCGACGTGCACGGTTTCTCCGTCCCGGGCCTGCTGGGCATCGACCGCGGGCCCACCCAGGTGGGGGACATGATCCTGCCCCCGGTGGTGGAGGTCCCCGAGGGCGCCCGGGAGGACACCGGCCGCGCCGGGGTGCTCAAGGTCATCTCGATCGGGATGTTCGTGGACCCCGACCAGCCGGTGGCCTGGCGCGGGCCGATGCTGCACCGCGCCGTCGAGCAGTTCCTCACGGACGTGCACTTCGGGGACCTGGACCACCTCTTCCTCGACCTCCCGCCGGGCACCGGCGACGTCGCCATCTCCGTGGCGCAGCTGCTGCCCCGGGCCGAGGTGCTGGTCGTCTCCACCCCCCAGCAGGCCGCGATCGAGGTCGCCGAGCGCTCGGGCGCGCTGGCGGTGCAGACGGGGCAGCCGGTGGCGGGGGTGATCGAGAACATGGCGGGCATGCCCATGCCCGACGGCAGCGTGCTCGAGCTCTTCGGCGCCGGCGGGGGCGCCCGGATCGCGGACTCGCTGACCCGGCGGCTCGGCTACGACGTGCCCCTGCTCGGGGGCGTGCCCCTCGACGTCGCACTGCGCGAGGGCGGGGACACGGGCCGGCCGGTGGTGTGGTCGGCCCCGGACTCGCCCGCGGCGGTCGCGCTGCGCTCGATGGCCGGTGCGCTGGGCTCCCGCCCGCTCGGGCTCGCCGGCCGGCCGCTCGGCCTCGGGCCCCGCTGAACGCGGCGCCCGGCCGGACGGCTCAGGTGGCCTCGGTGTCGAAGGGGGCGCGCTCGCCGGGCGCGAGCCGGGTGAGCACGGGCACGGGCCGCTGGGGGCCGGGCCGGGCCGGCTCGTCGTCCTCCAGCAGGGCCTGGCGCACGATGGTGCGGGGGTCGTACTGACGGGGGTCGAGCTTGCGCCAGTCGACGTCGGCGATCTCGGGGCCCAGGGTCTCCTTGAGCTCCTCCGTGGCGCCGGTGGCGTAGCGCTTGGCGGCCTTGACCAGCTCCTTGAGCTTCTCGGCGTACTCCGGCAGCCGCTCCGGCCCGATGATGAACAGGGCAAGGAGCACCAGGATGATCGCTTCGCCGCCGTTGATGCCGAGCACAGTGAGGAATTTTACCAGTCGGAGGAGCCCGGACCGGTCAGCCGAAGATCTCGCGCAGGCCGACGGCCACCGTCCCGGCGACGCCGGGGTCGTCCGCGGCGGGCTCGACCACGCGGCTGCGCTCGTCGGCCACGACGTGGTTGACGGTGCGGACCATGGCGGTCGGGCCGCTGTCCCCGGTGACGGTGTAGACCACGTCCTCGCAGACCAGCACCACCCGCCACGGCGGCCCGGCGTCCACCCACAGCGGGACGCCCTCGACCGCGGACGGCTGCAGACCCTCGGCGCTCACGGGCAGCCCGGTGATCCCGTCCATGGGGTTCTCCCGGTCGATCCCGCCGCGCTGCTCGACCACGAGCACGACCTCCTCGCCGCGCTGGAGCCGGACCGCCACGATCGGGCGTCCGGAACGGGTGTCGCGGGCCATGGAGATCAGCCGGTAGCCGTCCGAGGCGAGCGTGGGCAGCGTCCATCCCTGCGCGCGCCACCGGTCCGCGGAGGCCTCGTCCGCGTGCAGGACCCCGCCGGTGCCGTGCCACGACGAGACAGGGGTCTGCTCCGGGGCGTCCGCGGCCTCCGCCACGACCGTGCGCCCGACCGCGTACCCGGAACCGAGGAGCAGGGTGAGCACCGCGCTGACGGTCGCCGCGGCCACCGGCACCGCGCTGCTGCGGGGACGGGCCGGTCGGGCGCGGTCCGGGCCGGGCATCGGTCCTCCTCGTGGGGTCGTCGGCGTGCTGCCGGGCCGGACCCGGCGGACGGGAACGGGGTCCGCCCCCTCCCATGATCGGCGGGCAAGCTGGACGCGCACTGGACGATGGCCGGGCGCGGGAGCCCAGCCGGTAGGATGACGCGCATCCACTACAGCGACGAAGGGCGGAACATGGGCGCGGACAAGACGACGAGCTGGTCGTACGCCGAGGCGTTCGCCGTCGAGGACGAGCTCGCCTACCGCGCCCGGGAGCGTTCCCTCGCCCTGCGCATCCCCCCGGTCACGCCTGGCACGGCCGCCGCCCTGACGGTGCTCGCCGCGTCGGCGCGGCCTGCCACCGTGGTGGAGGTGGGCACGGGGGCCGGGGTCTCCGGGCTCGCCCTGCTGCGCGGGCTGCCGCCCACGTCCGTGCTGACCACCATCGACACCGACATCCGGGCGCTGCGCGCGGCCCGGGACACGTTCCGGGAGGCCGGGGTGCCGACGAGCCGGACCCGCACCATCCCCGGCCGCGCGTCCCTCGTGATGCCCCGGCTCAGCGCCGGCAACTACGACCTCGTGTTCCTCGACGCGGACTCCGAGGGGACCCTCGACTACGCCGAGGAGGCGGTGCGGCTGCTGCGCCCGGGCGGGATGCTGCTGGTCAACGACGCCCTGCACCAGGACAAGGTGGCCCAGCCGGCCAACCGCGAGGAGAACACCCGCACCATGCGGGCCGTGCACCGGCTCTTCCGGGAGGACGAGCGCTTCAGCACCGCCCTGCTCACCACCGGCTCGGGCCTGCTGCTGGCCGTCCGCCGCTGAGCGCTCCGCCACCGGGCCGTCCACCGCCCCGCGGGACAGCGGCGCACCGGGGTCCACCGGTCCACGGGCGGGCGGAGGTCGGCCCCGCGACGGGCAGGGGCCCGGCACCAGGTGGTGCCGGGCCCCTGCCCGTCGCGGGGCGGACCTC
>JAPSHS010000091.1 GCA_031179495.1 Kocuria sp.
GGGTTGCCGGTGGCGCGCGTCCACACCGACCCCAGCACCTTGTGGGAGAGGGCCACACCGCCCAGCGAGAGGCCGGTGCCGGCGAGTTCGAGGATCTTCGTGTTCATGGACTGCTGCTCCTTGTCGTCGGGGGCGGCGCGTTCGCGCCCGGTCGATCGTGCCCAGCCTAGCGCGTCCGCCCCGATCCGTCAGTCTGCTGTCCGTCGGCGTGCTGGCCGTCCGGGCTCGGCGCCGGGGATCCCGCGGTGAGCCCCTCCCCCATGCCCTCCCCGCCGCCCTCCGCGGCGCGGTTGAGCACCTTCTGCAGGTCGTCCTGGGTCAGCGTGGTCCGGTTCAGGTGCTTGGTCCGGTACGTCGAGCGGCCCACCATGTGCGCGGAGACGGGCACGGTGAGCAGCTGGAAGAGCCAGCCGAGACCGATGAGCGGGATCATCACGGGCTCGCGGTTCTCGAGGGCCACGGCCGTGAGCAGGAGGAGCAGGCCGAAGACCTGCGGCTTCGTGCCGGCGTGCATGCGCGTCAGCAGGTCCGGGAAGCGGACCAGGCCGATCCCGGCGGCGAGGGACATGAGGGCGCCGACCACGAGGCACACGGCCGCGGCGGTGTCCAGGACGGCGTCCAGCACGGCGCTCACCGCCCGTGCTCGGCGGTCTGGGTGGCGAAGCGCGCCACCGTCACGGACCCGATGAACCCGACCAGCGAGACGATCACCATGAGGATCAGGTTGTCGAGGTGGCCGTGGTAGGCCATCTCCACGGCGAGGGCGGCCGCGACGATGGCCAGGAGCACGTCCGCGGCCACCACGCGGTCCAGCAGGGACGGGCCCTTGGCGAGGCGGTAGAGGGTGCCCGCGGCGGCCGCGCTGAGCAGCACGGCCGCCGCGGCCACGGCGATCTCCATCACGGGCGGTCCTCCTCGGAGGAGTCGGTCGGGGTTGTCCCCGGGGTGTCTCCCGGGGCGCCGGCGGGCGCATCGTCCCGGCGGCTGCCCACGATCTGCTGGCTGGCGGTGACCGGGGAGCTGATCGCGGCGGTGTCCCGCCGGTCCGCGCCGGAGGCGCCTCCGCCACGCTGCTCGGCCCGCAGCGCCGCGAGCTCCTCCGGCGTGCCCATGATCCGGATCCAGGCGGCCTCCACCTGCAGCGCGGACCTGCGGAAGTCCTCGGCCTCCTGCGGGCTGCGGACGTTGAGCGCGTGGAAGTACAGCGTGCCGGCGGCACGGTCCACCTCCACGACGAGCGAGCCCGGGATCAGGGTCATCGTGTGGCCGGTGGCGGTCAGGAGCAGGTCGGAGCGCGTGCGCAGCCGGACGCCGACCACGGCGTTGCGGGCGCGCGGCCCCACGACGACCGCGATGAGCATCACCTCGAAGCTCGCCTTGGCGACCTGCCACACGAACGTCACGGCGAAGAGGAGGAACTGGAACGGGTCGAACCGGCCGGACAGCTGCACGGGCGGCAGGTAGAGCACCCAGGTGACGAGCAGGGCCAGGACCAGCCCGACCACCAGGTTGCCGGGGCCGAAGTCGCCCCAGAGGGCGCCCCACACGACCACGAGCCACACCAGCAGCGGGAGCTCGACGAGCAGGGAGTTCTTGGGACGGGTCACGGTGCCTCCTCCACGACGGGACGCGGCTCGGACGCGGGGCCCAGCACGGCCTCGACGTAGCGCGCGGGGCGGACGAGGTTCTCCGCCGCGTTGTCCGCGAGCTGGAACAGCGGCCCGGCGAACACGGTCAGGGCCACCCCCACGGCGACGAGGGCCGAGGCGCCGCCGAGCATCGAGGGGGACATCAGGCGCACGTCGCCCTTGCCCGCGAACCGACCCGCCTGGTCGTCGACGGCACCCGAGGTCAGCAGGAACCGGGAGCCGGCGGGCACCGGGGCCAGCAGGATGGGGTCCGGGTACTCCGCGTCCTCCGGCGCGCGCAGGAACACGCGGTTCCACACCCGGATCAGGGCGAGCAGGGTCAGGAGGGACACCGCCACGGACGCCGCGACCAGGGCGTAGGCCAGCCCGTCGCCCTGGTCGACGCCGGCCTGCAGCAGGCCGGTCTTGCCCAGGAAGCCGGAGAACGGCGGGATGCCCCCGAGGTTGAGCGCGGGCACGAGGTAGAGCAGCGCGAGCAGCGGAGAGATCTTCGCCATCCCGGCCAGCCGGTCCACGTTGGTGGATCCGCCGCGGCGCTCGATCAGGCCGGCCACGAGGAACAGGCTCGTCTGGATCACGATGTGATGGGCCACGTAGTAGACCGTGGCCGAGAGCGCCTCCTGGGTGCCCACGGCGACGCCGAAGATCATGTACCCGATGTGGCTGATCAGCGTGAAGGACAGCATGCGCTTGATGTCGATCTGCGCGAGCGCGCCCAGGATGCCGACCACCATGGTGAGCAGCGCGACCCACATCAGGAGGTCGTCGAGCCGCTCCCCGGGGAAGAGCACGGTCTCGGTGCGGATGATCGAGTACACGCCCACCTTGGTCAGCAGGCCGGCGAACACGGCGGTGACGGGCGCGGAGGCGGTCGGATAGGAGTCCGGGAGCCAGAAGGACAGCGGGAAGACCGCGGCCTTGATGCCGAACGCGATGAGCAGCATCAGGTGCAGCTGCAGCTGGGTGCCCACCGGCAGGCCCTCGAGCTTGACCGAGAGGTCGGCCATGTTGATGGTGCCCGTCGCCGCGTAGATCATCGCGATGGTGATCAGGAACAGCACGGAGGAGATCACGGACACCACCACGTAGGTCACGCCGGTGCGGATCCGCTGCACGCTCCCGCCCATCGTCATGAGCACGTAGGACGCGGTCAGCAGGATCTCGAAGCCCACGTAGAGGTTGAACAGGTCACCGGCGAGGAAGGCGTTCGACACCCCCGCCACGAGGATCAGGAAGGAGGGGTGGAAGATCGAGATCGGCCCCTCCTCGTCGCCGTCGGCCACGCCCTGGCCGCTCGCGTAGACGAGCACGGCGAGCGAGACGACGGTGGAGACCACGAGCATGAGGGACGAGAGCTGGTCCACGACCATGACGATGCCCCAGGGCGCCTCCCAGCCTCCGAGGTGCACGGCCTGGGGGCCGAGGTTCCACGTGCTCACCAGCACCAGGGACTCGATCGCGAGGGTGAGCACGAGCGAGCCGATGGCCACCGTCCGCTGGAGGGCGTTGCGCCGCAGCAGCAGGAGGCTCAGGGCCGCACCGAGGAACGGGATGATGACGGCCAGCGGGGCCAGCTGGGCGAAGTGGACGGTCACCGCTTCCCACCCCACTTCTCGATGCCGCGGGCACCCGGCGTCTCGAGGGACTCACCCGGGTCCTGGCGCCGGGGGGCCTCGTCGAACTCGGTGGTGTCGGCGGGGACGTCGGCGTCGTCCTCCACGTCGTAGGAGGACTGCCGCGCCACGCGCCGGTCCTCGACGTCGTCCTGGATCTCGTCCCGGCGCCCGAGGACCCAGGAGCGGTAGATCATGCCCAGGAGGAACGCGGTGACCGCGAGGGAGATGACGATGGCCGTGAGGACGAGGGCCTGGGGCAGCGGGTCGCTGTAGTCCTCCGCGGCGGTCGACCCGTCGTAGAGGGGCGCGGACCCGGCGGCCCCGCCGGCGTGCAGGATCAGCAGGTTCGTGCCGTTGGTCAGCAGCATCAGCCCGAGCAGCACGCGGGTGAGCGAGCGCTCGAGCAGCAGGTACACGCCCACGGCGTAGAGCACGCCCATCACGACCAGCAGGGTCAGGTTCACGGTCATCGGTGCTCGTTCCCTCCGTCGATCCGTGTGGACGCGGTCGAGCCCACGGCGGCGCCGGCGGCCACCTTCCGCTGCCGCGTGACGCGGATGCGCGTGCCGCGGCCCGGAGCGCGCCGCCGCCGGACGGCGTCCTCCTCGATGCGCTGGTCGATGCGCCCGCCGAGCGAGCGCAGGATGTCGAGGATGAGACCCACCACGATGAGGTAGACCGCGACGTCGAAGACCAGGGCGGTCACGAACTTCTCCGCCCCGAAGAGCGGCAGCTCGGCCTCGAAGGTGTAGCTCTGCATCACCGAACCGCCCAGGAACACCGGGGTGACGGCGTAGAGCGCGGCGAGCGTCAGCCCGGTCCCGAGCATCGTGCCCGCGTTGATCGGGGTGGCCAGCTCGAGCTCGTACCGCCCGCCCGCGAGGTAGCGCACGGTCAGGGCGAGACCGGCCATGAGCCCGCCCGCGAACCCTCCGCCGGGGTCGTTGTGCCCGGCGATCAGCAGGTAGAGCGAGACCATCATGAACGTGTGGAACAGCAGCCGGGTGACCACCTCGAAGACGATCGAGCGCCGCTCGGGGGCGAGGGTCCTGCCGGCCAGCAGATAGGGGTCCTCGAGGTCGTCGTCGCGGCGCGCCAGGCCCGCTTCCAGCGGCTCGCCGCCGGGCGAGACGGCCGCGGAGCTGCGCCGCCGGATCACCCGCAGCTGGTCGGTGGTGGGGTCGTTCCCGGAGCGGACGATGCGGTCCCCGCGGCCCGTGACGAAGATCAGGGAGGCCACGCCGGTGGCGGCGAGCACGAGCACCGAGATCTCCCCGAACGTGTCCCACGCGCGGATGTCCACGAGGATCACGTTGACCACGTTCTGGCCGTCGCCGAGCTCGTAGGCCATCCGGGGCATCTCCCGGGAGACCGGCTCGGCCGTGCGGGAGGAGATGCTGAACGCCGCGAGCGCCATCATGAACAGCCCGAAGGCCACCGCGATGGTGCCGCGCAGCACGCGGCGCCCGGCCGGGTTGCGGTGCCACAGCGGTGCGGGCAGCGAGCGCAGGGCGAGCACGAACGCCACCAGCAGCACGGTCTCGACGAGCGTCTGCGTCAGGGCGAGGTCCGGCGCGCCCTGCAGGGCGAAGATGAGGGCCAGTCCGTAGCCGGTGACCGACACGAGCAGCACCGCGAGGAAGCGCTTGGTGGCCAGGGGCACGAGCAGGGCCGCGACGACCATGGCCGCGCCGGCGATGAGCTGGCCCGGGCTGTCGGAGACCCGCAGCGTCCCCAGGGGCGGGGTCTCCTCCGCGATCAGCGCCACGAGCGGCACGACGATCGCCGTGATGAGGATGACGGAGAGGTAGAACATCAGCGACCCGCGCTGGGTGCGGCCGGTGATCCACACGGCGGCGAGGTCCAGCACGTTGACGGCCCGCCGGTAGAGCAGCTCGCCCGGGGGCATCGAGGGCAGGGCGCGCTGGAGGTCGGCGACGCGGCGCCGGGCGAGGTGCATCAGCAGCCCGCCCGCGATGATCAGCGCCGACAGCCCGAGGGCGGGGGTCGGCCCGTGCCACAGGGCCAGGTAGAACTCGTGCTCCCCCGTGACCGGGAACTGGTCCACGTAGGGCTGCAGCATGGCGTTGACCGGCTGCGGCCAGAGGCCGAGGACCACCGTGAGGACGGAGAGCACGAGCGGGGCGGCGAGGAAAGCGGGCTCGGCGCGCTGCATGTCGCTGATCACGGACTTGCCGCCCACCCCGGCGTCGAGCTCCGAGAACTCGGCGGTCTTCTGGGCGAACCCGCCCCACACGAAGCGGGCGCTGTAGGCGAAGGTCAGGACGGAGCCGACCACGAGTCCGGCGAGCACCGCGACCCCCGCCGCGCTGTCCACGTCGTGGGCGAACGCGGTCAGCACGGACTCCTTGGCCACGAAGCCGGCCATCGGCGGCAGGCCCGCCATGGACGCCGCGGCGACGAGCGAGACGGCGAAGAGCACGGGCACGCGGCCGGCGAGCCCCGACAGGCGGCGGATGTCACGGGTGCCGGCCCGGTGGTCGATGATCCCGACCACGAGGAACAGCGTCGCCTTGAACAGCCCGTGCGCCAGGAGCATGGCCAGGCCCGCCTGGGCCGTGTCCGCCGAGCCGCGCCCCACGATCACGACGAGGAAACCGAGCTGGCTGACGGTGCCGTAGGCGAGGATCAGCTTCAGGTCGTACTGCTTCAGCGCCGCCCAGCCGCCGAAGAGCATGGTGCCCAGGCCCAGGACCACGACGGTGGGCTGCCACAG
>JAPSHS010000092.1 GCA_031179495.1 Kocuria sp.
CCCGCGCCGGCCTGCTGCGCGGGCGCGAGTTCGTCATGAAGGACTCCTACTCCTTCGACGTCGACGACGCCGGCCTCGACGAGTCGTACGCCAAGCACCGCGAGGCCTACGTCCGGATCTTCGAGCGGCTCGGCCTGCCCGTGGTCGCCGTCTCCGCGCAGTCCGGGGCCATGGGCGGGTCGCGCTCCGAGGAGTTCCTGCACCCCACGGAGGTCGGTGAGGACACGTTCGTGCGCTCGCCGGGCGGCTACGCGGCCAATGTCGAGGCGGTCACCACCGTGGTGCCCGAGGAGCGCGACGTCGAAGGCCTCCCCGAGGCACGCGTGCTCGACACCCCGGACAGCCCCACGATCGCCACCCTCGTGGAGCGGTCCAACGAGCTGCACCCCCGCGAGGAGGGCCCCTGGACCGCCTCCGACACCCTCAAGAACGTGGTGCTGGCCGTCGTTCTGCCCGACGGCGAGCGCCGGCTCGTGGCGGTCGGCCTGCCGGGGGACCGCGGGGTGGACCTCAAGCGGATCGAGGCCGGCATCGGCGCGGCCCTGGACGTCTCCGGCGAGCTGCTGGTCGAGCAGGCCACCGACGAGGACCTGCGCGGCTGCCCGCTGCTCGTGAAGGGCTACATCGGCCCGGGCCTGGCCCTCGACCAGGCCGTGCTCGGCGGGGAGTCCTCGACCGGCATCCCGCTCTTCGTGGACCCGCGGGTGGTCCGGGGCACCCGGTGGATCACCGGCGCCAACGTGGCCGGCAAGCACGTCTACGACCTCACGGCCGGGCGCGACTTCGTGTGGGACGGCGTCCTCGAGTGCGCGGAGGTCCGGGAGGGGGACCCCGCGCCGGACGGCTCCGGTCCGCTGGAGGCCGCTCGCGGCATCGAGATGGGCCACATCTTCCAGCTGGGGCGCAAGTACGCGGAGGCGCTCGGGCTGAAGGTCCTGGACCGCAACGGCAAGCTCGTCACCGTGACCATGGGCTCCTACGGCATCGGGGTCACGCGCGCCGTGGCCGCCCTGGCCGAGGCCTACCACGACGACAAGGGCCTGCTCTGGCCCCGCCGGGTCGCCCCCGCCGACGTCCACGTGGTGGCGACGGGCAAGGGCACGGAGGTGCTCGAGGAGGCCGAGAAGATCGTGGCCGAGCTCGAGGCCGAGGGGCTCGAGGTGCTCTTCGACGACCGGCCCAAGGTCTCCCCGGGCGTGAAGTTCGGCGACGCCGAGCTGCTCGGCGTGCCCACCGTCCTGGTGGTCGGCCGGGGGCTCAAGGACGGACTCCTGGAGCTCAAGGACCGCGCGAGCGGCGCGAGCGAGGACGTGGCCCGGGACGACGTCGCGGCGGTGGTCTCCGCAGCCGTGCGCGGCTGAGCCCGTGGACCAGCTCGAGGCCTGGCTGGGCACCTCCGGCCTGGAGCAGTCCGGGCCCGAGGTGGTGGCCCTGCTGGTCGTGGCAGGGCTCGCCGCCGGGTTCATCGACGCCGTGGTCGGCGGCGGCGGGCTCCTGCAGCTGCCCGTGGTGCTCATGGTGCCCGGGATCAGCCCGGTCCAGGCCCTGGCCACCAACAAGATGGGCTCCGTGTTCGGCACGGCCACGAGCGCGCTGACGTTCTACCGCCGCACGTCCCCGGACCTGCGCACGGCCCTGCCCATGGCCGGTGTCGCCCTGATCGGCAGCTTCGGCGGCGCCGCCCTCGCCGCGTCGCTGCCCGAGGAGGTGTTCCGGCCCATCATCCTGGCCGCGCTGGTGGCGGTGCTGCTGTTCACCATCGCGCAGCCGAGCGTCGGCCAGCTCACCGAGCTGCGCCACACCGGGGCACGGCACTACGGGACCGCCATGGTGATCGGCACGGTCATCGGCTTCTACGACGGCGTGATGGGCCCGGGGACCGGCTCCTTCCTGGTGATCGCCATGATCACGCTGCTGGGCTACAGCTTCCTGGCCGCGAGCGCGAAGGCGAAGATCGTCAACCTGGCCACCAACGTGGGGGCACTCGTGTTCTTCTTCGGGCACGGCTCGGTGCTGTGGGGGCTGGGCCTCGTGCTGGGCCTGTCCAACATGGTGGGCGGCTACCTCGGGGCGCGCACGGCCGTGGCCCGCGGCAACCGGTTCATCCGGGTGGTGTTCCTCAGCGTGGTCTCGCTGCTCATCCTCAAGCTGGGCGTCGACGTCCTGCGCGGGGCCTGAGCCGGCGCCCGCCCCGCGGTGCGCTGCGGCCGGGCGTCACCGCGGGGCGCCACCGCGCGCGTCGTCGTGGGCCGGCACTCCGGGCAGGGCGTCCACCTCGCCGCCGAGCCCGGCCCGGAGCTCACCGGCCCGCTCGAGCGCGAGGAGGGCCCAGCAGCGGTCCTCTGGCCGACCGTGGGCCAGGGCGTGGGCGGCGGCCGCCTGCACGTCCTGTGCTGCCGCCCCGGCGGCCCGGGCGGGGGACTCCGCAGCGTCGCCGGGCAGGACGTAGGCGCCGGCCCGCAGCCCCGGCGCGCCCGCGAGCACCCCGCGCGCGGCCGGCAGCCCCAGCAGCTCCTCGACGTCCTCGCGCGCCTTCAGCAGCAGGGGCGCGGCGGCCGGTGCGGGCCCGGCGCGGGCGGCCAGGGCCTCGAGGGCGTAGCCGGCCCGGTCCAGCGCGGACCACAGCAGCGCACCGGGGGAGGACGTCCCTCCGGGCCCCGGTGCCGCTGCTGCCCCGGGAGCGCACAGCTCCGGGCCGGCGGACCCTCCGCCCAGCTGCCGGGCCGTGACCGTCCGCGACGCCGCGGCCGCGCCCAGCACCCGGGCCAGGGCGGGGTCCTCGGCGCGCAGGGCGTGCCCGGCCAGCTCCACCCCGGAGGCCGACAGGACTCCGGCCAGGTCGCCGGGCTCCCCGGTGCCCCCGGGTCTCCCGACGGCCCCGGACCGCCCCGGATCGGTGGGGGAGGAGCCCCCGGCCCGCGCCGCGGACGCGACCCGGTCCCCGGGGGCCGGGCCGAGGGCGTCGAGCTGGCGCTCCAGGTCCGCGCGCACCCCGGCCGCCTCCGGGCCGGCGTCCAGGGCCGGGTGCGCGAGCAGCTCCTGCGTCCCCTGCCAGGCGGCCGCCCGCACGAGCTCGTCCGGGGGCACCGGCCGGGACGCGCCGAGCCACCAGCCGCCGGCGGCGGCGCACAGGACGACGAGGACCGCCAGGAGCAGCGGGAGCGCCCGGCGTGCGGGTGTGCGGGGATCGGTCACCGGGAGGCTCCTCGAGGGGGCGGGGACGGCAGGGCGGGGTCCGGGTTCATCATAGGATTTCCAGGAGCCACCCCCGCCCGACCCGAGAGCACCAGGAGACCCCGTGAGCGAGCAGAGCAGCACCGGACCCGACGACCACCGGCGGCTGGCCGGGCTGATCGGACCGGTCGTGGAGGAGTCGGGCCTGGTCCTGGAGGACGTCGCCCTCAAGCCCAGCGGGACCGGCCTGGTGCTCCAGGTGCTCGTGGACCTGCCCGAGGACCGCACCGACAGCGTGGACATCGACATGATCGCGGAGGTCGCCCGCGCCCTCTCCGACGCCCTGGACCGCACCGATCCCGTGCCGGGGTCCGCCTACGAGCTGGAGGTCTCCTCCCCGGGGGCCACCCGGGAGCTGAGCGAGCCCCGGCACTGGCGGCGCTCGATCGGCCGGCTCGTGCGCGTCACCCCGGTGGAGGGCGAGAAGTTCACGGCCCGGCTGCTCGAGGTGGAGCAGGACGGCGTCGTGCTCCAGCGCAGCCACCAGGCGAAGAAGGGGATGCCCCCGCGGCTGCTCGATCCGGAGCGGTGGGCGTTCACCGGCGTGCGCCGGGCCAAGGTGGAGGTCGAGTTCACGGACTGAGCGCCCCGGGGCACCCTGCGGCGAGTGTAAGATGTGCCGTTGACGCCACGGCGCCCGCCGGTGCCGTGGTCAGCAGTGCGACGACAACCGAGTACAACGAACGAGTGTGCGAACACGACCCGTGGCAGCGCTCCGTCCTCACCGACGGTGCGCTGTTTCGTCCCCGGGGTCGACACGTGAGGAAGGCCGGACATGGACATCGATATGAGCACTCTCCGACTGCTGGAGCGTGAGCGCGACATCCCCGTGGACCTGCTCATCCCCACGATCGAGCAGGCCCTGCTGCTGGCCTACCAGAAGAGCCCGGGCGCCCTGCCGGGCGCCCGCGCCGAGATCGAGCGCAGGACCGGCCACGTGACCATCTGGGCCCCCGAGCTGGACGAGGACGGCGAGGCGGTCGGGGAGTTCGACGACACCCCGGCCGGCTTCGGGCGGATCGCGGCCTCCACGGCCCGCCAGGTCATCCTGCAGCGACTGCGCGACGTCGAGGACGACGCCGTGCTCGGCCACTTCAAGGGCCGCGAGGGCGAGATCGTCTCCGGGCAGATCCAGCAGGGCCACAACCCGCACATGGTGCAGGTGGACCTCGGCACCGTGGAGGGCGTGCTGCCCCCGCACGAGCAGGCCCCCGGCGAGAAGTACCCGCACGGCGCCCGCATCCGCGCCTACGTGGTCGAGGTCAAGCGCGGCATGAAGGGCCCGTCCATCACGCTGTCCCGCTCCCACCCGGACCTCGTGCGCCGGCTCTTCGAGATGGAGGTGCCGGAGATCGCCGACGGCTCCGTCGAGATCATGGCCGTCGCCCGCGAGGCCGGGCACCGCACCAAGATCGCGGTGCGCGCCACCAAGCCGGGCATCAACGCCAAGGGCGCCTGCATCGGCGAGATGGGCTCCCGGGTGCGCGCGGTGATGAACGAGCTGCACGACGAGAAGATCGACATCGTGGACTGGTCCGACGACCCGGCCCGGTGCATCGCCGGCGCCCTGTCCCCGGCCAAGGTCTCCCGGGTGAGCGTCCTCGACGAGCGCGCCCGCTCGTCCCGCGCCGTCGTCCCCGACGCCCAGCTGTCCCTGGCCATCGGCAAGGAGGGGCAGAACGCCCGCCTCGCCGCGAAGCTCACCGGCTGGAAGATCGACATCGTCCCCGAGTCGAAGGCCTCCGCGCGGGCCTGAGCCCGTCTCCGGGGGCGTGCGCGCGCCCTCGCGCGGGCCCGGCCCCGGCCCCGCGCACACCCGGTTTCGGCTCAGGGCGCTCCCCGGGATAGACTGGACAACGGTCAGATCGTTGGTGGTCCCTGTCCGGCGCCGGTTCACCGGCTCGCACGGGACGTCCCGACGTCCCGGCGCGAGACGAGGAGTCCTGAGCAAGTGAGCGCAGACTCCCGCCGCACGTGCATCGGATGCCGGGCCACCGACCACCCTGACCAGCTCGTACGTGTGGTGACCGGAGCGAGCGACGGCGGCCTGAGGGCCGCGGTCGACCGGACCGGGCGCCTCGGCGGTCGTGGAGCCTGGCTCCACCCCTCCCACGAGTGCCTGGACACGGCCCTGCGCCGGCGCGCCTTCCAGCGCGCGTTCCGGGCCCCCGTGGACACCGAGGGGATCCTCCCCGAGCTGGAAGCCCTGCTGTCCTCGCGGACGGCCCGGCGACCGGGCGCACGAGTGCCGACCACAGCCGTCCCCGGACGGCAGCCCGCGCGGTCCGACCGGACCGGTGACCACGTCCGCACGCGGGTCAGAACTGGAAAGCGAGTCAGAGAACCGATGGAAAACCGATGAGTGCCCAGCGATGAGTGCTTCGTTGTGCTCTGCCTACGGCCTCCCAGGTCGCCGCGCCGTCCTCGACGGCCGCCACCCCGGGAGCCTCAACGGAAAATAAGTGGTTCGTGCCTGTTTCGGTGCGGACCGAGACAGGAGAGAAGTGGCCAAGCCCCGCGTTCACGAGCTCGCGAAAGAGCTCGGAATAACGTCCAAGGAAGCGAT
>JAPSHS010000093.1 GCA_031179495.1 Kocuria sp.
GACCTGCACTACACCCACGCCGAGGACGCGAAGTCCCACGCCGCGCTGCTGTGCGTGCAGTCGGGCTCCAGCCTGCAGGACCCCAAGCGGTTCAAGTTCGACGCCGACGAGTTCTACCTGAAGTCCCCGGCCGAGATGCGCGAGCTCTTCCGCGACTTCCCGGAGGCCTGCGACAACACCCTGGAGATCGCGGAGCGGTGCAGCGTCGACTTCGACACCTCCGCGAACTACATGCCCCGCTTCCCCACCCCCGAGGGCCACGACGAGGACTCCTGGTTCGTGGAGGAGGTGCAGAAGGGCCTGCACCACCGCTTCCCGAACGGGATCCCCGAGGACGTGCAGCGCCAGGCGGACTACGAGAAGGGCATCATCCTGCAGATGGGCTTCCCCGGGTACTTCCTGGTGGTCGCCGACTTCATCAACTGGGCGAAGAACAACGGGATCCGCGTGGGCCCGGGCCGCGGCTCCGGGGCCGGGTCCATGGTGGCCTACGCCATGCGCATCACCGAGCTGAACCCCCTCGAGCACGGGCTGATCTTCGAGCGCTTCCTCAACCCGGACCGCGTGTCCATGCCCGACTTCGACGTCGACTTCGACGACCGCCGCCGCGCGGAGGTGATCCACTACGTCACCGAGAAGTACGGGGACGAGCGCGTGGCCATGATCGTCACCTACGGCACCATCAAGGCCAAGCAGGCCCTCAAGGACTCCTCGCGCGTGCTCGGCTACCCCTTCTCCATGGGCGAGAAGCTGACCAAGGCCATGCCGCCGGACGTGATGGGCAAGGGCATCTCCCTCAAGGACGTCTACGACGAGAGCGCCAAGCGCTACGGCGAGGCCGACGAGCTGCGCGAGGTCCTGGCCCAGGACCCCGAGGCGAAGAAGATCTTCGAGACCGCCGAGGGGCTCGAGGGCCTCAAGCGGCAGTGGGGCGTGCACGCCGCCGGCGTGATCATGTCCTCGCACCCGCTGATCGACATCATCCCGATCATGCGCCGGGAGCAGGACGGCCAGGTGATCACCCAGTTCGACTACCCCACGTGCGAGGGGCTCGGACTGATCAAGATGGACTTCCTGGGGCTGCGCAACCTGACGATCATCTCCGACGCCCTCGAGAACATCACCCTCAACCAGGACGGGTTCGTCCTGGACCTCGAGAACCTGGGCCTGGAGGACGCCGAGTCCTACGAGCTGCTCGCCCGCGGGGACACCCTCGGGGTGTTCCAGCTCGACGGCGGTCCCATGCGCCAGCTGCTCAAGATGATGCGCCCCGACAACTTCGAGGACATCTCCGCGGTCATCGCCCTGTACCGGCCGGGGCCGATGGGCGCGAACTCGCACACGAACTACGCCCTGCGCAAGACCGGCCAGCAGGAGATCACCCCGATCCACGCGGAGCTCGAGGAGCCGCTCGCGGAGATCCTCAACACCACCTACGGGCTGATCGTCTACCAGGAGCAGGTCATGGCGATCGCCCAGAAGGTCGCGGGCTTCTCGCTGGGCCAGGCGGACATCCTGCGCCGCGCCATGGGCAAGAAGAAGAAGTCCGAGCTGGACAAGCAGTACGCGGGCTTCCACGGGGGCATGGTGGAGCGCGGGTACTCGGAGGGCGCCGTCAAGGCCCTGTGGGACATCCTGCTGCCGTTCTCCGACTACGCCTTCAACAAGGCCCACTCCGCGGCCTACGGGCTCGTGTCCTACTGGACCGCCTACCTCAAGGCCCACTACCCGGCCGAGTACATGGCCGCGCTGCTCACCTCGGTGGGCGACGACAAGGACAAGCTCGCCCTCTACCTCACCGAGTGCCGCAGGATGGGCATCACCGTGCTGCCCCCGGACGTCAACGAGTCCGCGCTGAACTTCACCCCGGTCGGCACCGACATCCGCTTCGGCATGGGCGCGGTGCGCAACGTGGGCGCCAACGTGGTCGGCGCCATGGTGGAGGCGCGGGAGGAGAAGGGCGCCTTCACGTCCTTCAACGACTTCCTCGCCAAGGTCCCCGCGGTGGTGTGCAACAAGCGCACGATCGAGTCCCTGGTCAAGGCGGGCGCCTTCGACCGGCTCGGCCACACCCGGCGGGGCCTGGTGCTGTGCCACGAGGAGGCCGTGGACGCCACGGTCGCCGTCAAGCGCCAGGAGGCCGCGGGGCAGTTCGACCTCTTCGGCGGGATGGGCCTGGACGAGGACGATCCCACGACGTCGCTGACGGTGGCGGTGCCCGACGTCCCCGAGTGGGAGCGCAAGGACCTGCTGGCCTTCGAGCGCGAGATGCTGGGCCTGTACGTCTCCGACCACCCGCTGCGCGGGCTCGACGAGGCACTGGGCCAGTACGCCGACACCTCGATCCAGCCGCTGCTCGGGGAGGACGGCCGGCCCGACGGCGCGGTCGTGACCGTGGCGGGCATGATCACGTCCCTCTCGCGGCGGATCGCCAAGACCTCGGGCAACGCCTACGCCCGGGTGGAGCTCGAGGACCGGACGGGTTCCATCGAGGTGATGTTCTTCGGCAAGGCCTACGCCCCCATCGCGGGGGTCCTCGCGGAGGACCTGATCTGCGTGATCAAGGGCCGGCTGCAGCGCCGGGACGACGGGTCGGTGACCATCTCCGCCCAGGAGCTGACCGTGCCGGAGCTCACGGCCGACGGGCACAACGGGCCCGTGCTCATCGCGCTGCCCGAGTTCCGCGCCACGGAGGCCACCGTCAAGGAGATCGGGGCGGTGCTGCGCAACCACCGCGGGGACTCCGAGGTGCGCATCCACCTGGAGACCCGGCAGAAGGTGCAGGTCCTGCGCCTGGGCCCGGACCTGAGGGTCAACCCCTCGCCGGCCCTCTTCGGGGACCTCAAGGTGCTGCTGGGCCCCACCTGCCTGGAGGTCTAGCCGACCGGGCCGCGGAGCGCAAGGCCCGGACTCCGGCGGGGCGGTGCAGTGGAATACCATGGACAGCGTGACTACTGCTGAGACGACCACGACTCCCGCCCTGCGCACGATCGACCTCCGCGGCCGGCGGCTGTCCTGGGCCGAGCTGCGGGCGGTCGTGCCCCGGCAGAGTCCCGCGTCGCTCGCCTCGGCCCAGCAGGCCGTGGAGGAGATCATCGAGGCGGTGCGCACGGAGGGCGCCGTCGCCCTGCGCCGGTACGCCCAGCGCTTCGACGGGGTGGAGCAGCAGCGGCTGCGCGTGGACCCCGCCGAGATCCGCCGGGCCGTCGACGGTCTCGACCCCGCGGTGCGCCACGGTCTCGAGACCGCGATCGAGCGGACGCGGGCCTTCGCGGCGGCGCAGCGCCCGGCCGACGCCCGCATCGAGGTGGCCCCCGGCGCGGTCCTGGTCCAGCGCTGGACCCCCATCCGCCGGGCCGGGCTCTACGTCCCCGGCGGACTGGCCGTCTACCCCTCGTCCGTGGTGATGAACGTCGTGCCGGCCCAGGCCGCCGGGGTCGGTTCGATCGCCCTGTGCAGCCCGCCGCAGAAGGAGTTCGGCGGGCTGCCCCACCCCACGATCCTCGCCGCCGCCGGCCTGCTCGGCGTGGACGAGGTCTGGGCGATCGGCGGGGCCCAGTCGCTCGCCGCCATGGCCCACGGCGTGACCGACGGCGAGGACGTCCTCGAGCCGGTGGACACGGTCACGGGCCCGGGCAACGTCTACGTGGCCGCCGCCAAGCGCCAGCTGCGCTCGGTGGTGGGCGTCGACGCCGAGGCCGGGACCACCGAGATCGCCGTCCTCGCCGACGACACCGCCGATCCGGCCTATGTCGCCGCCGACCTGATCTCCCAGGCCGAGCACGACCCCGCCGCGGGGTCCGTGCTCATCACCCACTCGCCGGAGCTCGCGCAGCGGGTGGCCGCGGAGCTCGCCGTGCAGGTGCCCAGCACCAGGCACCGCGAGCGGGTCGCGACCGCGCTCTCCGGGCCGCAGTCGGGAGCCGTGCTCACCGACGACCTCGACGCCTCGATCGCCGTGGCCGACGCCTACGCCGCGGAGCACCTCGAGATCCACACCGCCGGCGCCCACGAGGTCGCCGCCCGGGTGCGCAACGCCGGCGCGATCTTCGTGGGCCCCTACAGCCCCGTCCCCCTGGGCGACTACGCCGCCGGGTCCAACCACGTGCTGCCCACCGGCGGCACGGCCGTGCACACGCAGGGTCTGTCCACGACCTCCTTCCTGAAGGCCGTGCAGGTCGTGGAGTACTCCAAGGAGGCCCTCGCCGAGATCGGCGAGGACGTCGTGGCCCTGGCGGAGTCCGAGGACCTGCCCGCGCACGGGCGGGCCATCACGATCCGCACCGGGGGCTGATCCGACCGTGCACTGCCCGTTCTGCCGTCACACCGACTCGCGCGTCGTGGACAGCCGTACCACGGACGACGGGACGGCGATCCGCCGCCGCCGGCAGTGCTCCGAGTGCGGCCGCCGGTTCACCACGCTCGAGACGACGACGATCTCCGTCATCAAGCGTTCCGGCGTCACCGAGCCATTCGACCGCCAGAAGATCGTCAACGGGGTGCGCAAGGCGTGCCAGGGGCGGCCGGTGAGCGAGGACGACCTCGCGATGCTCGCCCAGGAGGTCGAGGAGACGATCCGCGCGATGGGCGCCGCGGAGATCGAGGCCCACGAGGTGGGGCTCGCGATCCTCGCCCCGCTGCGCCGCCTGGACGTGGTGGCCTACCTCCGCTTCGCGAGCGTCTACCAGGCCTTCGACGGCCTCGGGGACTTCGAGCAGGCGATCGACCTCCTGCGCCAGCAGCAGGCCGAGCAGTCCGGGCAGCAGACGATCCCCGCCACCGTGGAACCCGTGGGGAGCGGGGCGAAGAAGCGCAGCGGCCGCCGGCCCCGGGCGAAGAGCCTCGACGGCGTGTCCCAGCCGCGGCTGCTCTGAGCGCCCGCCGCGCCACGTTGACATGTCCCGGCGTGTCTCTTGCCGCGAGCCGGACGAGGGCCGTAGAGTAAGGACCACAACAGGCTCCCGCCGGGGGCTGCGGAGGGGAAGCCGCGGCCTCCGGCGGGTTTTTTGCGTCGGCGGAACTCTCAGTCCGCGAAGCTCACGCGCCGCTCGAACCGTCCGGTGCCGAGCAGCGCGGACACGGACGTCGCCCGCAGCCCGCCCTCGCCCAGCCCGGCCAGCACACGGGCCACCAGGTCCGGCTTGTCGACGTCGGGGCGGGGACCGTCGTCGACGCCGTCGACCCGGTCGGCGAAGTTGTCGTGGGCCAGCAGGATGGACCCCGCCGAGCAGCCGCTCAGCGCCTTCTCGACGCGCTCGTGCTGCGGCACGTCCTTCCAGTCCCACGTGGTGGCGGACCAGAGCACGGGCTCGAGCCCCACGCTGCGGACCGCGGCCCACCCTGCGGGGGACTGCGCGCCGTAGGGCGGGCGGAACCAGCGCACGGGCGTCCCGGTGATCTCCTCGAGCTGTCCCCGGGCGCGCCGGGTCCGTTCCCGGACCTGTGGCGCCGTGAACCGGCGGAGCGAGCGGTGGTCGGGACCGTGCAGCCCGATCTCCTGGCCGGCCGCCTGCAGGTCCCGGACGAGCCCCGGGTCCGGAGCCGCGCGGGTCATGAGGACGAAGAACGTGGCGCGGGCGTCGAAGTCCGACAGCACGTCGAGGATCCGGGGGGTCACGGACCGGACCGGTCCGTCGTCGAACGTCAGGGCGATCTGCGGGCTGGCGGTGCGCACGCGCCAGGCGGTGCCGAGCACCCCGGAGGCCGGGCGCGCCAGGGCCCGCGCGACACGGGCGGGACCGGGGGCAGCAGGGGGCACGGGGATCAGCTCGCCGGGCGGAAGCG
>JAPSHS010000094.1 GCA_031179495.1 Kocuria sp.
CCCTCGTAGCCGAGGGAGCGCTGGGTGAGGTAGAAGGACGAGTCCCGCAGCTTGAACTCCCGGCGCTGCCTGACCGTGCGCCCCGCCTTGAGCACGAGGGTGTAGTCGTTGGGCTTGAGCGTGCCGTCGGCCCGGGACAGGGGCGTGCCCTGCAGCGAGATCTGGAACGGCGGCACGCGGGCCTCCGTGAGCTTCGCCTTCTCCAGCTTGAAGGAGTGCGGGTTGCGCCACTCGCACTCCACGGTCAGGGGCACGTCCGAGTCCGAGGTGATCGTCACCTGCGGGGGCCGCTGCGTGGACCAGCGCACCACGTCGCCGGGGATGCGCAGACCGCCGGAGAGGGTCACCGCGGACACCAGCCGCGGCACGAGACCGGAGAAGTTGTCGTTGGCGGTGAGCTCGGGGTTGCCCGCGCGCAGCACCTGCACGTCGTCGAACATCACCCAGCCCTCCGCGAGGCCGTGCGTGCCGGCCTCCACGAAGCGGTAGTCCGGGGAGGCGGAGTCGTCCAGGATGCGCTTGATCTGGGCGATCCACTCGGGCTCGTCGCGGACCATGATCCGGCAGGGCCAGGCCGCCGGGATGTGGTCCACGGAGATGAAGGTGTCCGAGAACCCGTCCTTGGCGAAGATCACCACCGGGCGCGGGTTGCGCTCGAAGCGCACGTCCCCGGCGCTGAGCTGCAGCGCCCCGCCCAGCAGCGTCTCCGGGTCCATCCGGGCGGTGTAGGCCGACACGCCCAGGAAGGCGTCCCCGATGAAGGACAGGAACACGGTGCGGGGCCCCGCGGTGGTCTCCAGCTCCACCTCCCGGCCGGAGAGGAAGCGCTTGGGCACGACGAAGCCGAGCTCGAACACTGGATTGCCCACGTAGTCGGTGCTGTCCGTCAGGGACAGCGAGCACGACTTGACCGCGCTGCGGCCCGGCCCCCGGCCGTTCGCGCGGACCTCGGCGCGGGCCTGCTCCCGGGACTGCTCCCACACCGCGAGCTCCGCGAGGGCGATCTCCAGGCCGGGCTCCCGGGTGAGCGGGTTCGCCCAGACCTGCTTCATGGCCTTCGAGGCCTTCGTCTCGGCCATGTCGAGCCAGAAGTCGAGGTAGACCCCGAGCTCGGCGGCGGAGAGTCCCTGGGCGGTGGTCATGCCCAGGTCCTCGAACATGCGGTGCAGCTGGCGGCGCTCGGCCTCGCCGAACATCGTCTGGGACAGCGCGAGGCCCACGGGACGCTGGTTCACCGCGTACGCGGTGGGCAGGCCGATCTCGCCGTCGCGCAGCTCGAGCCAGTAGCGCAGCGCGTCCCAGTACGCCTCGGTGTCCTTCTTGAACGAGGACTCGAGGGCCTTGGCGTTGTCCGGGCCGGCCTGCAGCAGCACGGTCAGGGGCAGGAAGAAGGTCGAGACGGACTTGTTGCCCGTGCGCGCCGCCAGGGTGGACATGTGCCGCCCGGCGAGCGCGAACAGCGCCAGGAGGGCGACGACGGGCGGCGGCGGGATCTCCGCGATGGAGTCCAGGCTGCGGCGGGTCGCGCGGTACCACTGGCCGTTGAGGCGGTTGAACGCGTCGAACACCGAGCGCCGCCCGTCCCCGGTCACGAGCAGCGGCGTCACGGAGTCCGCGAGCGCCCGCAGGGCCGAGGGCCCGTCGAGCCCCAGCTCCTCGCCGATCGCGGCGAGGGTCTTGTCGTCGAGGTCGAGGTAGATCAGCTCCCCCGCCCGCTCCGGGCCGAAGAAGGCCGCGCAGACGGCGTCGTTCCACCGGAGGTAGGCGAGCTCCTCGGCACTGTCGGCAATGGCATGGTCTCCGAGGCGGAGCCCAGCAGTGTCGGGCACGAGTCCTCCGTCCGCGGCCGCACGTGGGGCCGCTGTCGTCGTTCGAGGGGTCGTCTCGATTATAGGGAGCCAGCGGGGGCGCTCCGCACGCTCGTCGTTCGTCCGCGCGGACGGATACGGTGGGAGGATGCAACCCCCTCCCGGTCCCCTCGTGGACTCCCGGCGGCTCGTGGCCGCCTCCGGGCCCGCGGTCTTCCAGCGCGGTCAGGAGTACTTCCGCGCCGGGCGCGTCCGCTCGGTGCGGTGGTCCCCGGGCGCCCAGGGTGCGGGCAGCCTCTCCGCCGAGGTCGAGGGCTCGGGGTCCGTGTACTCCGTGTCCGTGCGCGTGGGCACCGGCGGAGCGCCCGGGCCGGCGTGGTGCAGCTGCCCCGCCGGCGGGTTCTGCAAGCACGCCGTCGCCACCGTGCTGCGGCACAACTTCGAGGCCGCGGTCCGCGCCCACCGGCCGGGCGGCAGCGCGGCGCCCCGCCCCGCCGAGGAGACCCGGCCCCGCCCCGCCGGGGGGGCCCCGCTCCGGGCCGGGGAGGGGTCCCCGGACTGGAAGGACGCGCTCGCCGAGATCCTGGGCGGCGCGGGCCCGTCCGGGCCGCCCCCGGAGGACCCGGCGGGAGTGGCGCTGGAGTTCGACCTGCGCCGGGAGCCCTACCGCTACGTGCACGGGACGGGCCGGGCGGGCTCCCCGTGGCACCTCTACGTCCGGCCGGTGCGCAGGGGCCGCCGGGGCCAGTGGATCAAGGGCGGGCTGGACTGGGAGACCGTCAGCGGGGAGCCCGCCGCCGGGCCGCTCAGCCCCGGGCAGTCGGACTGGTTCGACGAGCTGCGGGCGCTGAGCGCCACCCGCTCCCCCTACGTCGTGCACGACCGGCACTGGATCCGGCTGGACTCCTACGCCTCGCCGCTGCTGTGGGGGATCCTCGCCCGGGCGGAGGACGCCGGGATCTCGCTGGTCGGCCGGGAGCACGGACTGCCCGTGACGGTCGAGGAGCCGGGGCGGTTCCACGTGGACGTCGTCCGCGGCCCCGGCGAGGACCTCGAGCTGCGGCCCACCGTGGACACCGGCGGCCGCCGGATCCCGCTGGACACCGCCCGGATCATCGGCGACCCCGGCCACGGGCTCTTCCACCCGGACGGCGACCCGCAGGACGTCGCCGGCACCGAGGACCTCAACGTCTTCCCGCTGCGCCTCGTGCCGCTGGCCACCCGGCTCACCCGGGAGCAGCGGCGGTTCCTGGACACGGCGGGCGGTCTGACGATCCCCGAGGACGAGGTCGAGGAGTTCTTCGACCGCTACTTCCCCCGGCTGCACCGCAGCATGGACGTGGACAACGGGGACGGCTCGATCGAGCTGCCGCAGGTCGCCGACCCGGAGCTCGTGCTCACCCTGGAGCACCAGGAGCTGACGATCCGCGTCCGGTGGGAGTGGGAGTACCAGAAGGGCCGGGACCGGGTCCTGCTGCCCTTCCGCCCCCTGGACCCCCTCGCCGACGAGCCCGTGCACCGCGAGTCCTCCTGGGAGACCGCGGTCACCGCCGCGGTCCGGCACCGCGCCCCGGGCGTGGACTTCCGCCGCTCGAGCTACGTCGCGGGGGACGCCCTGGTCCTCGTGCGGGAGTGGCTGCCCGCTCTGGAGAAGGTCCAGGACCTGCGGATCGAGCACACCGGCGGGCGCCCGGCCTACCAGCAGATCGCCGACCCGCCCACCATCACCGTCAGCACCGCCGCCACGGAGCGCCGCGACTGGTTCGACCTCGGCGTCACGATCAAGGTGGGCGAGTTCTACATCTCCTTCGCCGACGTCTTCCGCGCCCTGGACCTCGGCCAGGACGTGATGCTGGCCCCGGACGGTTCGTGGTTCTCCCTGGACCGGCCCGAGTTCGACCGGCTGCGCGAGCTGATCGCCGAGGCCCGCTCCCTGCAGGAGACGACCGAGGGCCCGCTCCGGATCCACCGGCACCAGGCCGGGCTGTGGAAGGAGTTCGAGGACCTGGCGGAGGAGACGGACCAGGCGGAGGCCTGGCGGGCGGGGGTGCGCTCCCTGCTCGAGCTCGACACCGTCGGGACGCCCCCCGTGCCCGCGTCGCTGCACGCCGAGCTGCGCCCGTACCAGCGCGACGGCTACTCGTGGCTGAGCGTGCTGTGGGACCACGGGCTCGGCGGGGTCCTCGCCGACGACATGGGCCTGGGCAAGACGGTCCAGGCGATCGCCCTGATCTGCCGCGCCGTCGAGCGCGACCCGGACCTCCCGCCCTTCCTGGTGGTGGCGCCCACCTCCGTGGTGCCCAACTGGGTTGCGGAGATCCGCCGCTTCGCTCCGTCGCTGACGGCCGTGGGCGTGTCCGACACCCAGGCCAAGGCGGGGACCACGCTCGCGGACACGGCCGCCGGCGCCCACGTGGTCGTCACGTCCTACACCCTGCTGCGCCTGGACGAGACCGCCTACCGGGGGCTGGCGTGGGCGGGTGTGCTGCTGGACGAGGCGCAGTTCGTGAAGAACCCCCGGACCAAGGCGCACCGGGCCGTCAAGGAGCTCGACGCCCCGTTCAAGCTCGCGATCACGGGCACCCCCCTGGAGAACAGCCTGGTCGAGCTGTGGGCGCTGCTGTCCCTGACCGCGCCGGGACTGTTCCCGTCACGGCGGAAGTTCACGGAGACCTACCAGCGCCCCATCGAGCGCGGGGAGGACCCAGCCGCGCTGGCTCGCCTGCGCCGGCGCGTGAAGCCGCTGATGCTCCGGCGCACCAAGGAGTCCGTGGACCTCGACCTGCCGCCCAAGCTCGAGCAGACCATCGAGGTGGAGCTCTCCCCCGCCCACCGCAGGCTCTACGACACCCGCCTGCAGCGCGAGCGGCAGAAGGTCCTGGGTCTGCTGCGGGACCTGGACCGCAACCGCTTCACGATCTTCCAGTCGCTCACCACGCTGCGCCTGCTCAGCCTCGACGCGTCCCTGGTGGACCCCGAGGCGGAGGTCTCCTCGAGCAAGCTCGACCTGCTCTTCGAGCACCTGCCCGAGATCGTCGCGGAGGGGCACCGGCCGCTGGTGTTCAGCCAGTTCACGAGCTTCCTCAAGAAGGCCGCGGCCCGCCTGGACGAGCTCGGCATCCCCTACGCCTACCTCGACGGCTCGACGAGGGACCGCGCGCAGGTGCTCGAGCGGTTCACCTCGGGCGAGGCACCCGTGTTCCTGGTGAGCCTCAAGGCGGGCGGTTTCGGGCTGAACCTCACCCAGGCCGACTACTGCTTCCTGCTGGACCCGTGGTGGAACCCCGCCACGGAGGAGCAGGCCGTGGACCGCACCCACCGCATCGGCCAGCAGAAGAAGGTCATGGTCTACCGTCTCGTCGCCCGGGACACCATCGAGGAGAAGGTCATGGCGCTCAAGGAGCGCAAGGCCAGGCTGTTCACGGCCGTGCTGGACGACGACCGGATGTTCTCCAGCGCACTCACGGCCGAGGACATCCGGGGACTGTTGGCGCCCTGACCTGCGGTTTCGTCCACCGGTTGCCCTCTTGTCATCCGCCGGTCACAATCGTCCGGGGCACGCGGGAGACCCCGGCCACGGATAAGATCGACAGTGCGCGCCCGTCTCCGACGGGGCGTTCCGCCCGGCCTCCCCGACCGGGCACCCGACGACCGACCGACCGGAGGACCCCCATGCCGTACGCCGTGGCGGGTCTCGCAGCCTTCGTGCGACGCTATGGCCCCCTGCTCCGCGCCATGGCCGACCGCGGCATGACGCGCGGCCAGGTGCGGGTGCGCTTCCAGCTGCTGTTCCCGGAGGCGTCGACCGCCCTGCTGGACGCGGCGATCGCCGAGCTG
>JAPSHS010000024.1 GCA_031179495.1 Kocuria sp.
TCATTCTCGAGGACGACCTCGACGGCGGACCCGCCGAGGAGACCGTCCGGTTCGGGCTGGACGGGACGCAGTACGAGATCGATCTGTCCGAGGAGAACGCGGCGAAGCTGCGCGACGCCGTGCGGCCTTTCATCGCCAAGGCCCGGCGGGCGCAGGCCAAGCAGTCCCCGAAGCCGGCACGCTCGGGCGGCGCCCGTCCCACCGGCAAGTCCAACCCGGACACCGCCGCGATCCGGCAGTGGGCCCGGGAGAACGGCCACCCGGTCTCCGACCGCGGCCGGATCCACCAGGACGTCCAGAAGGCGTACTACGACGCCCACCAGTAAACTCCGGCCGACAGCGCGCGGAGAAGAGAAGGAGGGACCGGTCCGCCGGTCCCTCCTTTTGTGCTCTGCCCCGTGTCCGCGGTCCCCGCATTAGTCGAGGGGCGGTCCGCGGGGGAAATGCTGTGCATTGTTTCCTGACCTGCGCATTCAGTGCCGCGGGCGCCGAGCCGGATAAATGCCGTGGTCTTTTCCCGGACCCGGGACGGGCACGGGCCGGGTGCGGGGCGCCCCCGGGGCGGCCCGCACCACCCGGGGCGTCTCGCCGGTGGCGAACAGCCCCCCGATCGGGCTCCCGGGTGCGTAGCATCGTCTGCAGACATCGACTGAGGAGTATCCATGTTCGAACGCTTCACCGACCGCGCCCGCCGGGTCGTGGTGCTGGCCCAGGAAGAGGCCAGGATGCTCAACCACAACTACATCGGCACCGAGCACCTGCTGCTCGGGCTGATCCACGAGGGCGAGGGGGTCGCCGCCAAGGCGCTCGACTCGATGGGCATCACCCTCACCGGCGCCCGCGAGCAGGTCCAGGACATCATCGGCCCGGGCCAGCAGGCCCCGTCCGGGCACATCCCGTTCACGCCGCGCGCCAAGAAGGTCCTCGAGCTCTCGCTGCGCGAGGCGCTCCAGCTCGGCCACAACTACATCGGCACCGAGCACATCCTGCTCGGCATCATCCGCGCCGGTGAGGGCGTGGCCGCCCAGGTGCTGACCAAGCTCGGCGCCGAGCCCCAGAAGGTGCGCTCCACCGTGCTGGAGCTCATCTCGGGCTACCAGGGCGGGGGGACCCCCGAGAAGGAGGGCGCCGGCGTGCGCTCCGCCGGGCAGTCCGAGGGCACGCCCGCGGGGTCCGCCGTGCTGGACCAGTTCGGCCGCAACCTCACCGCCGCCGCCCGCGAGGGCAAGCTGGACCCGGTCATCGGGCGGTTCAAGGAGATGGAGCGCGTCATGCAGATCCTCTCCCGCCGCACCAAGAACAACCCGGTGCTGATCGGCGAGCCCGGCGTCGGCAAGACCGCCGTCGTCGAGGGCCTGGCGCAGCAGATCGTGCGCGGGGACGTCCCCGAGACCCTCAAGGACAAGCACCTCTACACCCTGGACCTCGGCTCCCTCGTGGCGGGCTCCCGCTACCGCGGCGACTTCGAGGAGCGGCTCAAGAAGGTGCTCAAGGAGATCCGCACCCGCGGGGACATCATCCTGTTCATCGACGAGATCCACACGCTCGTGGGCGCCGGTGCCGCCGAGGGCGCGATCGACGCCGCCTCGATCCTCAAGCCCATGCTGGCCCGCGGCGAGCTGCAGACCATCGGCGCCACCACGCTCGACGAGTACCGCAAGCACATCGAGAAGGACGCGGCCCTGGAGCGCCGCTTCCAGCCGATCCAGGTGGACGAGCCCTCCGAGGCGCACGCCGTCGAGATCCTCAAGGGCCTGCGCGACAAGTACGAGGCGCACCACCGCGTCACCATCTCGGACGAGGCGCTCGAGGCCGCCGTGCACATGTCGGCCCGCTACGTCTCGGACCGCTTCCTCCCGGACAAGGCGATCGACCTGATCGACGAGGCCGGGGCGCGACTGCGGATCAAGCGGATGACCGCGCCGCCGGAGATCAAGGAGCTCGACGACCGCATCGTCGAGGTGAAGCGGCTCAAGGAGGCCGCCATCGACGGCCAGGACTACGAGAAGGCCGCCTCGCTGCGCGACAACGAGCAGAAGCTCATCGCCGAGCGGGACGCCAAGGACCGGGCCTGGCGCGACGGCGGCGACGAGCTCGCCGAGGTGAACCCCGAGGTGATCTCCGACGTGCTCTCCGCCTCCACCGGTGTGCCCGTCTACAAGCTCACCGAGGAGGAGACGGGCCGCCTCCTGCACATGGAGGACGAGCTGCACAAGCGCATCATCGGCCAGAACGACGCCATCAAGGCGCTGTCCCGCTCGATGCGGCGCACCCGTGCCGGGCTGAAGGATCCCAAGCGTCCCGGCGGCTCGTTCATCTTCGCCGGCCCCACCGGCGTGGGCAAGACCGAGCTCGCGAAGGCGCTCGCGGAGTTCCTGTTCGGGGACGAGGACGCCCTCATCACCCTGGACATGTCCGAGTACCAGGAGAAGCACACGGTCTCGCGCCTCTTCGGAGCCCCTCCGGGCTACGTGGGCTACGAGGAGGGCGGCCAGCTCACCGAGAAGGTGCGCCGCAAGCCGTTCTCCGTGGTCCTCTTCGACGAGGTCGAGAAGGCACACCAGGACCTGTTCAACTCCCTGCTGCAGATCCTCGAGGACGGCCGCCTGACCGACTCGCAGGGCCGCGTGGTGGACTTCAAGAACACCGTGATCATCATGACCACGAACCTGGGCACCAAGGACATCTCCCGGGCCGTGCCGGTGGGCTTCCAGACCGGTGTGGACTCCGCCTCCAGCTACGAGCGCATGCAGGCGAAGGTCCAGGACGAGCTCAAGGAGCACTTCCGCCCCGAGTTCCTCAACCGCGTGGACGAGATCATCGTCTTCCCGCAGCTGACGGAGCCCGAGATCGTCCAGATCGTGGACCTGTTCGTGGCGCGGCTGCAGGAGCGACTGCGGGACCAGGGCATGTCGATCGAGCTCACCGAGGCCGCCAAGGTGTGGGTCGCCCGCAAGGGATACGACCCGGCGATGGGCGCCCGCCCGCTGCGCCGGACCATGCAGCGGGAGATCGAGGACCGGCTCTCCGAGAAGATCCTCTTCGGCGAGATCAGCTCCGGCGAGAAGATCACGGTGGGCACCGAGGGCGAGGGCGACCAGGAGGTCCTGACCTTCTCGTCCACCCCCATGTACGACCTCACGGGCGACGGCATGGTCGACCCGATGAGCGGCTTCGAGGACGTCGAGGTCGTCCGCGGGGACGGGGAGGGCGGCACCGAGGGCTGAGCTCCTCCCGGCGCCCCCGCCGAGAAGGGCCCGTCGCGCACTCGCGCGGCGGGCCCTTCCGCGTCCTGGGGACGGGGCCCTTCGCGGGGCGACATGCTCGGGGGCCGGCGGACTTCGCAAGAGTACACTTGCCGCGTGACCGACCTTCGCCTGCGACCTGCCCGCACCTCCGACGTCCCTGCCATCAAGGAGCTGGTGGCTCCGCTGGCCCGGGCCGGGGTGCTCATCAACAAGGACACGGTCGCCTACTACGAGGGCATCCAGGAGTTCCTGGTCGTGGAGACCGCCGACGGCGGTCCCGCCCGCCTCGTCGGCTGCGGGGCCCTGCACGTGATGTGGGAGGACCTGGGGGAGGTGCGCACCCTGGCGACCTCCGACGACTGGCGCGGACGCGGGGTGGGGCACACGCTGCTGGCCGGACTGATCGAGCGGGCCCGGGCGGTGGGGGTGACCCGCGTGTTCTGCCTGACCTTCGAGGTCGACTTCTTCCACCGGTACGGCTTCCAGGTGATGCCCAACCAGGAGCAGCTGGACCCGGACGTCTTCGCGGAGCTGATGCGCTCCCACGACGAGGGGGTGGCCGAGTACCTGGACCTCGCACGGGTGAAGCCGAACACGCTCGGCAACACCCGGATGATCCTCGAGCTCAGCCCGGGAGACTGATCCCGCCGGGTCCGTGCACCGCCAGCCCGTCCTGGAGCAGACCGTCCAGCGCGCGCCGGCGCTGGTCCTCCGGGGCCCCGAGCCCGTGCAGCGCGTCCAGCGCGCGCAGGGCCTCCGGTCCCAGCCCGGTGCCCGTCGCGACGTCCACGGGGCCCGTGAGGTGCGGGCCCGGCACGGGGTCGTGGCCGGCCCGGAGCACCGCCATGATCGCGCCGCGGACCTGGCGGTCGGTGCCGTGCCAGCTCTGCCCCCGGGGGGCCTCGGCGGGCTCGGGTCTGCCCGCGGCGACCCACGCGCACGCGTGCCGGACGGGGCACTGCTCGCAGCGCGGCGAGCGGGCGGTGCAGACGAGGGCGCCCAGCTCCATCACCGCCTTGTTCCAGCGCACGGCGAGGGCGTCGTCCTCCGGCATCAGCTCCTCCGCGAGCCGGGCCTCCGCGGCCGTCAGGGACCGGGACGGCAGGGCCCGCCCCGAGACCACGCGGGCCTGCACGCGCCGGATGTTGGTGTCGACCACGACCTGCCGGTCCCCGAAGGCGAACACCGCGATCGCGGCGGCCGTGTAGGCGCCCACCCCGGGCAGGGCCAGCAGCTCGTCGTGCCCGGCCGGCACCCGGCCGCCGTGGCGCTCGGTGATCTCCACGGCGGCCGCGTGCAGGCGCAGGGCCCGCCGCGGATAGCCCAGCCGGCCCCAGGCCCGCACCGCCTCGCCCGTGCTCTCGGCCGCGAGGTCGGCGGGGCGTGGCCAGCGCTGCAGCCAGGCCCGCCACACCGGCAGCACGCGCGCCACGGGGGTCTGCTGGAGCATGAACTCGCTGACCATGACACCCCACGGGGAGCAGCGCGGGTCCCGCCACGGGAGGTCCCGGGCGGCGGCGTCGAACCAGTCGGTCACGGACCGGTGCAGCCCCGGCAGGCCGAGGTCCGCGGCGGGGCCGGGCCGGGGGCCGGGAACGGGGTCAGGGATGGTGTCGGCGGTGGTCATCGCCACCCACTGTAGCCTTGGGGCATGGCGCAGAGAGGTACCGGGAGCACCCCCCACGGACGGTCGGGCGACGGTCACGACGACGACGGACGGGCTCCCCGCTCCTCCGACCCCCGGCGGCAGAGCCCGGAGGTCTACCGGCGCCGGCGGGTCGTGGCGGCGGTCGTGGCCGGAGTGCTGCTGCTGCTCGTGGCCGTGGGCATGCTCTCGGCCGTCGCGGCCATGCTGGGCCCCGACGAGCCGGAGGGCACCCCCGCTCCCGGGTCGGCGGCCTCCGCCCCCGCGGCCTCCCAGGAGCCCTTCGCCGACTTCACGCCGCGCCCCGACGAGAGCGCCTCCGCGTCCCCGACCGCCACGGAGGGGCCCGTCGAGGAGTGCGGCCCCGCCCTGGCCGTGCGGGCGTCCACGGACCGGGAGAGCTACCCCGAGGGCGAGCAGCCCGTGCTCGTGCTCACCCTGGAGAACACGGGGGAGGAGCCCTGCACGCTCGAGGCGGACACCTCCCGGATGGTCTACGAGGTGAGCTCCGGCCCGGACACCGTCTTCGACAGCCGGCACTGCCAGGTGGGCTCCGAGGACGCGCAGCGCACGCTCGAGCCGGGGCAGGAGGAGAGCGCGCGGCTGACGTGGAACCTGCTGCGCACCGCCGAGGGCTGCGAGGAGGCGGGGGGCGAGGTCCAGCCCGGGTACTACCGCCTGGTGGTCTCCCTCGGGGAGCGCACGAGCGACCCCGCCGCGTTCGTCCTCGAGTGAGCGGGTCCCCCGCGGTTCACATGAAGCGTTCGAGCAGGCTGGTCTCGGCCATCCGGGACAGGGACTCGCGGACCGTGCGGGCCCGCTGCTCGCCGATGCCCTCGACCGCCTTGAGGTCCTCGAGGTTGGCGGCCATGAGGGACTGCAGGCCGTCGAACTGGCGCACGAGCCGGTTGGCGACCGCCCGCGGCATCGACTTGATGCCTTCCAGCAGCCGGTAGCCGTGCGGGTGCAGGTCCGTCTCGAGACTGCCCTGCGGCTCGATCAGGCCCACCGACACCGCGATCCGCTGGAGGTCGATGAGCTCCGTGGGGTTGAGCTCGGCGAGGCTCTCCAGCCCCTGCTCGATGCCCTCCAGGGGGGTGCCGTCGGGCAGGTAGTCCCGCAGCACGACGTCGGGGCCCGGTCCCGTGCCCGCGGTCAGCTCCTCGAGCTGCAGGGCGATCAGCCGTCCGTCCACGCCCAGCTCGAGGACGTACCAGCCGATCTCGGAGGAGATCCGCCGCACCATCTCCATGCGCTGCAGGGTCAGGGCCACGTCCCGCACGGCGACGGACGCCTCGATCTCCAGGGAGGAGAGGTTGCCCAGGACCTGCTCCATCCGGTGGCTGTAGTGCTCCAGCGTCTGGAGGGCCTGGTTGGCGCGGGCCATGATCGACTGGGAGCCCTCGATCGCGTACCGGGTCTCGCCCACGTAGATGGTGATGACGCTCATCGACTGGCTCACGGAGATCACGGGGACCCCGGTCTCCTTGGCGGTGCGCTCCGCGGAGCGGTGCCGGGTGCCGGACTCCGTGGTGTCGATCGAGGCGTCGGGCACGAGCTGGACCCCGGCCTTGAGGATGCGCGTCGCGTCCCGGTCGCAGATGATGGCACCGTCCATCTTGGCCAGCTCCCGCAGCTTGGGCGCGGAGAAGTCGGTGTTGATGTCGAAGCCCCCGGAGCAGATCGCCTCCACGGAGCGGTCGAAGCCGAGCACCAGCAGGCCGCCGGTGCGGCCGCGCAGGATCCGTTCGAGACCGGTGCGCAGCTCGGTGCCCGGCGCGATCCGGGCCAGCGTCTTGCGCAGTGCGTTCTCAGGGGTCTTCGCCACGCTCACATCATACGGCCGCGGCCGTCCGCCCCTTCTGCCCGGAACCGGCCGCCGAGCGGGGGAAGAGCAGCTCCATGGCCTCCTGGATGGTGGTCACCTCGCGCACCGTGAAACCCGCCGGCGCCGGGCCCGGACCGGTCGGGCTGGCGGGCACGACCGCGTGGGTGAAGCCGAGCCGGGCGACCTCCTGGATCCGGCGCCCGATGCCCGGGACGGGCCGCACCTCGCCGGCCAGGCCCACCTCCCCGAAGCACACGAGCCGCTGCGGGAGGGGCCGGTCCTGGGCGGCGGAGGCCAGGGCCATGGCCACGGCGAGGTCGGTGGAGGGCTCGGTGAGCTTGACCCCGCCGACGGTCGAGACGTAGCAGTCCAGCCCGTTCAGGTTCACCCCGGCCCGGCGCTGCAGGACGGCGAGCAGCATCGCGACCCGTGAGGAGTCCAGGCCGGCGGTGGCCCGCCGGGGCTGTGCGGTGGAGGAGCGGTCCAGCAGCGCCTGCACCTCGGCGAGCAGGGGCCGGCGGCCCTCGAGGGTGACCGTCAGGCACGTCCCGGACACCGGCATGGCCGTGCGCGAGACGAACAGGCCCGAGGGGTCCTCCACGCTCGTGATGCCGGTCTCGGTGAGGTCGAAGCAGCCGACCTCGTCGGTGGGGCCGTAGCGGTTCTTCACCGCCCGCAGCAGCCGGATCCGGGAGTGCTTCTCGCCCTCGAACTGGCACACGACGTCCACGAGGTGCTCGAGCAGGCGGGGCCCCGCGATGGAGCCGTCCTTGGTCACGTGGCCGACGAGCAGCGTGGTCATGTTCCGCCTCTTGGCCGCGGCGATGAGGGAGGCCGCGACCTCGCGCACCTGCGTGACCCCGCCGGCGGAGCCCTCGACCTCGGCGCTGGCCAGGGTCTGCACGGAGTCGACCACGAGCAGGCGGGGGGAGATCGTCTCGATGTGGCCCAGGGCCGTGGCGAGGTCGGTCTCCGCGGTGAGGTAGAGGGTGGGCGCCACGGCGCCGATCCGGTCCGCGCGCAGCTTCACCTGGGCGGCGGACTCCTCGCCGGTGACGTAGAGGACGTCGCGGGTCCCCTCGCCGGTGCCCTCCGCGAAGCGGGCGGCGACGTCGAGCAGCAGCGTCGACTTCCCGACACCGGGCTCCCCGGCCATCAGCACGACCGCACCGGGGACGAGCCCGCCGCCGAGGACCCGGTCCAGCTCCGGCACGCCGGTGGGCGCGGAGGCCGCGACGGTGGCGTCGACCTGGGCGATGGGGCGGGCAGGCTCGGCGATGGAGCGGGCCGCCGTGGTGCGGGCCTTGTGCTCGCCGATCTCCTCGACCGTGCCCCACGCCTGGCACTCGCCGCACCGTCCCACCCACTTGGCCGTGCTCCAGCCGCACTCGGTGCAGCGGTAGGCGGGGGAGTTGCGGCGGGTGCGGGTGCTCATGGCGTCCAGGCTATCGGCCGCGGCGGACGGCCTAGGCGCACCGGCGCGGGACCGGCGGCCCGGGCCGCCGGAGGGAGCAGCGGGCGGGGTCAGCCGAGGTCGAGGAAGGAGCGCAGCTCGGCGAAGGCCTCGGGCACCACGCTGTAGTGCGCCCACTTGCCCCGCTGCTCGCGGGTGAGCAGTCCGGCGTCGACGAGCTTCTTCATGTGGTGGCTGACCGTGGGCTGGCTGATGCCGAGGACGTCGGTCAGGTCGCAGGCGCACACGGTCTCGCAGCCCTGGGCCGTGACGTGGGAGAGCAGCCGGAGCCGGGTGGGGTCCGCCAGGGCCTTGAGCAGGCCGGCGGCGCGCCGGGCGTCCTCGGCGTCCATGGGACCGCGGGACAGCGAGCAGCACTCGTCCCGCGCCGCGCCCGGGACGCACCGGTCGTCGGCGGCGGCCTGGCGGTCGGGTGCGAGGGTCATGCCGCCATTCTACATTGACGGTCGTCGATGTGACCCCTACTGTGTGGAATAGACGACCGTCGATACGAAAAGGATGCCCCGCCCATGAGCGCCACCACGACCACCACCGCACCGCACCAGGGGGTGATGAAGGACCTGTCCTTCCTCGACCGCTGGCTGCCCGCCTGGATCATCGCCGCCATGGTCGCCGGACTGCTCCTGGGCCGCTTCGTCCCGGGCCTGGACACCGCCCTGGAGGCCGTGCGGATCGGGGAGGTCTCCGTGCCGATCGCGATCGGGCTGCTGGTGATGATGTACCCGGTGCTCGCCAAGGTCCGCTACGACGAGACGCACCGCGTGGCCGGTGACAAGCGCCTGCTGGGCGCGTCCCTGGCGCTCAACTGGGTCGTGGGCCCGGCCCTCATGTTCGCCCTGGCCTGGATCTTCCTTCCCGACCTGCCGGAGTACCGGACCGGGCTGATCATCGTCGGGCTCGCCCGGTGCATCGCGATGGTGCTGATCTGGAACGACCTGGCCTGCGGGGACCGCGAGGCGGCGGCCGTGCTCGTGGCCATCAACTCGGTCTTCCAGGTCCTCGCCTTCGGTGCCCTGGGCTGGTTCTACCTCCAGGTCCTCCCGTCCTGGCTGGGCCTGGCCACCACCTCCGCCGAGTTCTCCGTGTGGTCCATCGTCGTCTCGGTGCTGGTGTTCCTCGGCATTCCCCTGGTGGCCGGGTTCCTCACCCGCACCCTGGGCGAGAAGGCCAGGGGCCGCGAGTGGTACGAGGGCACGTTCCTGCCGAGGCTCGGTCCCTGGGCCCTGTACGGGCTGCTGTTCACCATCGTGCTGCTCTTCGCCCTGCAGGGCGACGCCATCACCTCCAACCCCTGGGACGTGGTGCGGATCGCGTGGCCGCTGCTGGTGTACTTCCTCCTCATGTTCGGGATCGGCCTGCTGGCCTCCCGCGCCCTGGGCCTGAACTACGCGAGGTCCACCACCGTGGCGTTCACCGCCGCCGGCAACAACTTCGAGCTCGCCATCGCGGTGGCCATCGGCACCTTCGGGGTCACCTCCGGGCAGGCCCTCGCCGGGGTGGTCGGCCCGCTGATCGAGGTCCCCGTGCTCGTGGGCCTCGTCTACGTCTCGCTGTGGGCCGGGCGCAGGCTCTTCCCGCACGACGCCACCGTCCCGGCCCGCTGACCGGGCCCCGTCCCCGCTCCCTCTCCCAGGAGGTCCCGATGACCGACAGCAAGCCCTCCGTCCTGTTCGTCTGCGCCAAGAACGGCGGCAAGTCCCAGATGGCCGCCGCCCTGATGGAGCACCACGCCGCGGGCGCGGTGGAGGTCCACTCCGCCGGCACCGCACCCGGCACCAGGATCAACGCCCTGTCCGCGGAGGCGGTCGCCGAGGTCGGCGCGGACATGTCCTCCGGCGTGCCGAAGCCGGTCGACCCCGAGCTGCTGCGCCGCGTGGACCGCGTGGTCGTGCTGGGCGACGAGGCGAAGGTCCATCCGGTCCGGGGCATGGCCGGCACCGTCGAGACCTGGCACACCGACGAGCCCTCCACCCGCGGGATCGAGGGGGCCGAGCGGATGCGCCTGGTCCGCGACGACATCGACGCCCGCGTCCGGACGCTGCTGAGCGAGCTCACCGGCGCCGAGGACGTGCGCGCGCCCGGCAGGCCCAGCGTCCTGTTCGTGTGCGTGCACAACGCCGGCCGGTCGCAGATGGCCGCCGCCTACCTCGGCCACCTCTCCGGCGGGCGCATCGAGGTGCGCTCCGCCGGGTCCGCCCCGGGCGACGCCGTCAACCCGGTCGCCGTGCAGGCCATGGCCGAGGAGGGCATCGACATGAGCGCCGAGCAGCCCAAGGTGCTCACGGACGAGGCCGTCCGGGACTCCGACGTGGTGATCACCATGGGCTGCGGCGACGCCTGCCCGTACTACCCCGGCAAGCGCTACGAGGACTGGGCGCTCGAGGACCCCGCCGGACAGGGCCTCGAGGCCGTCCGGCCGATCCGCGACGAGATCCGGAGGCGGATCGAGGCCCTGGTCGCCGAGCTGCTGCCCGCCGGGGCCGAGGGCGCCTCCCGCGGCTGAACAGCTGCCCGACGCCGCGGCCCGCCCCCTGCTCCGGGGCACCGGCCGGACCGAACCCGGCCCGGAGGCCCTGCCCACCGGCGCCGAGTTCGTCGAGCAGTACCTGGTGCCGCTCGCGGCCGCGCTGTCCGGTCGGGTCCGCACCGGCGTGCGGGTGCTCGTCGTGTCCCGGCTCGGCATGGACAGGACGCACACCGCGGACCGGACGCGGTCCCCGTTCCGCGTGGAGCACTCCGACGGCACCCCGGCGGACGTGCCGGCCGCCGCGGTCCTCGACGCCTCCGGCACCCGGGGCCGGCCCAATCCGCTGGGCCGGGCGGGACTGCCCGCCCCGGGGGAGGCCGGGGCGCTCGCCGCCGGGCGGATCACCGCGCCGCTGCCCGACGTCACCGGACGCGACCGCCGCCGCTTCGCCGCATCCCGTGCGTCGTCAGCAGGCAGCGCGGTGCTCAGGCGCGGTCCCAGCCCTCGAGCCGGGGGAGCTGGTCGCGCGCCTCCTCGTGGGTCATCCCGGCCGCCTCGAGGAGGTCCACGACCATGGGGCGCATGTCCAGCACGAGGGTCTCGCCCTCCATGGTCCGCACCCCCATCTGGCCCGGGTGCAGGCGCCCGGCCACGTTCGCCAGCTGGTTGCGGGCCTGGCGCAGGTAGCTCTCCCGGGAGCCGGGAGCGGCCACCGCGAGCGCGTTGCCCAGGGTGGTGACGGCGTCCGCGAGGTCCTCGAGGGCGTCGGTCAGGGAGGCCACGGCCTCGTCGGAGAGGGTCACGTGGTCGAGCACCGAGGCGAGCCGGCGGGTGAGCACCCGGGCGTTGCGCACGGCGAGGTCGAGGTAGCGGATGGAGCGTGCGATCGTCTCGACCTCCGCGCGGCGGCCGCGGTACATCGGGGAGGCCGTCACGATCTCGAGGGAGGCCTTGAGCCCGGTGGTCACCGAGTCCACGAGCGGCTGCGTCTGGCGGGAGCGCACGAGGGCGTGCCAGGCGGCGGTGGCGTCGTAGTCCTCGACGGCTCGGCTCGCCTCCCGCAGCACCCCGGCGAACTCGTCGACGAGCGCCCGCAGGTCCTGGCGCGGCTGGCGCCGCGGGTCCGTGGGCACGAAGTACGCCAGGACCAGGGCGCACAGCCCGCCCACGACCGCGTCGGCGGAGCGGGCGAACACGCCGTCCTGGGAGGGCGGCAGCAGGACCACCAGCACGGACTGCAGGCCCATCTGGGTGGTGAACAGCGTGCCGTTGTCCAGGAAGCGGGCGAGCAGCAGGGAGGTCATGAGCACGACGGCGGCCTGCCACGCCCCAGCGCCCAGGACGTGGATCAGGGCGTCCCCCACGGCGATGCCGAGGGTGCAGCCGATCGAGACCTCGAGCACGCGCCGGTAGCGCACCTCGCCCTTCGCGAAGCCCAGGGAGACCAGGGCGGCCGTGGCGGCGAAGATGGGACCGGAGTGGCCCAGCAGGTGCTCGGCGATCGTGTACGCCCCGACGCTCGCCACCGTCATCTGGAAGCTCTGGAGCACCCCCGTGCGGACCCGCGTGAGGCCCACCCCGGTGCGGGCGCGCACCGCACGGGCCGCGGCTCGCGCACGGTCGCCTGGCTGCATGGGGCCATCCTAGGGGAGCGGCCGGGACCATCCCGCCGGGCGCCGGGGCGGCGCCGGCGGGCGTCCGCGGGCCCCGGGTACGTCTGTGAGCTTGCCGACACCGGGCCGGGCTCCCCGGGACTGTTCACCCTCCGTTCACTTTCCCGGGGCACGCTGGTCAGGTGCGATTCCTAGCGTCTCCCTGTGTGGGGACGCGTCATCGACTCGCGAACCTCACACCTCGCCGGGCGCGGATCCATTCCTGCCGCCCGAAGACCTCGGCCCCTCGACGGGCCACGACTGTGATTTTGAAGGGGCAACAGTGAAGGCATCCCAGTTCGGCCGTTCCGCCGCCGTCCTCACCATCGGCGCTCTCGCGCTGACCGCGTGCGGGTCCGACAACGCCACGGGGGAGGCCACCTCCGGGGAGACCTCCGCCGCTGGGGCCGGTGTCTCGGGCACGCTGACCGGCATCGGGGCGTCCTCGCAGCAGGCGGCCATGACGGCCTGGCAGAACGGCTTCCAGGGGGCCAACCCCGAGGCGCAGGTGCAGTACTCCCCGGACGGCTCCGGGGCCGGGCGCGAGGCCTTCACCGCCGGCGGCGCGGACTTCGCCGGCACCGACGCCTACCTCGACGAGGAGGAGTACGAGGCGTCCAAGGAGGTCTGCGGCCCCGACGGCGGCTTCCACATCCCCGCCTACATCTCCCCGATCGCGGTGGCCTTCAACCTGCCCGGCCTCGACACCGTGAACATGGACGGCGAGACCATCGCCCAGGTCTTCACCGGGGAGATCACCACCTGGAACGACCCGGCCATCGCCGAGCAGAACCCGGACGCGGAGCTGCCCGACACCCCGATCACCGTGGTGCACCGCAACGACGAGTCCGGCACCACCGAGAACTTCCAGGAGTACCTGGCCGCGGCCGCCCCCGAGGTGTGGACCGCGGAGGTCTCCGGCAACTGGCCCTCCCAGTGGGCCTCGGAGAACAACAAGGGCACCGCCGGGGTGGTCTCCTCGACCAGCTCCACCGAGGGCGCGATCACCTACGCCGACGCCTCCGCGATCGGCGACCTCGGCACCGTGGCCGTGGGCGTGGGCGAGGAGTACGTCGAGTACTCCTCCGAGGCCGCCGCGAAGGCCGTCGAGACCTCGACCCCGGTCGAGGGCCGCGCCGAGTACGACATGGCGATGGACCTCGAGCGCGACACCACCGAGTCCGGCTCCTACCCGATCGTGCTGGTGTCCTACCACCTGTTCTGCAGCCAGTACGACTCCCAGGAGACCGCCGACCTGGCCAAGGCCTTCGGCGAGTACGTGATCAGCGAGGAGGGCCAGCAGGCCGCGGCGGACTCCGCCGGTTCCGCGCCGATGTCCGAGAACCTGCGCACCTCCGCGCAGGAGGCTCTGGGCAACATCACGGCGGCGGGCTGATCCCGTCCACATGATCCCGTTCGGTGCGGAACCGGCCCCAGGCCCGGCCCGCACCGAACGGGACATTTGTGTGTGAGGCGCCTCGAGCGTGAGCTGCCTCACCGGACCCACGCGGCGGGACACGGTCCGGTCCCGGCGCAATCCGTGTCAGGCAATCGAAGGGGCACCCGACATGTCCACCACCGTCACCACCAAGGAACCGGCCTCCGGCATCCGCAGAGCCGCAGCGGGCGGCCAGGCGGGCGACTCCGTCTTCTCCGCTCTGAGCCTCGGCGCCGGCGTACTGATCCTCGCGGTGCTGGCCGCCGTCGCGGTGTTCCTGTCCCTGCAGGCCCTGCCCACGTTCCGGGCGCCCGCGGAGGAGATCTCCGGCGGGGCCGGCTTCTTCTCCTACATCTGGCCCCTCGTCATCGGCACGGTCGTCGCGGCGCTCATCGCCCTGGTCATCGCGACCCCCCTGGGCATCCTCGTGGCGCTGTACATCTCCCACTACGCGCCGGCCCGCATCGCGAAGCCGGTGGGCTACATCATCGACCTCCTGGCGGCCATCCCCTCGGTCGTCTACGGCGCCTGGGGCACCACGGTCCTGGCGTCCTCCCTCGTGCCGTTCTACACGTGGGCCGCCGAGCATCTCGGCTTCATCCCGATCTTCTCCGGGCCGGCCTCCCAGACCGGCAAGACCATGTTCACGGCCGGGATCGTGCTGGCCATCATGGTCCTGCCGATCATCACGGCGATGTCCCGGGAGATCTTCATCCAGACGCCGAAGCTCCACGAGGAGGCGGCCCTGGCTCTCGGCGCCACCCGGTGGGAGATGATCCGGATGACGGTGCTCCCCTTCGCCCGTCCCGGGATCATCTCCTCGGTGATGCTGGCCCTCGGGCGGGCGCTGGGCGAGACCATGGCCGTGGCCCTGGTGCTCTCCAGCGGACCGCTGATGGCCTCGCTCATCCAGTCCGGCAACCAGACCATCGCGGCGGAGATCGCTCTGAACTTCCCGGAGGCCTACGGGCTGCGGCTGTCCGAGCTGATCGCCGCGGGTCTGATCCTGTTCCTGATCACCCTGGTCGTGAACATGATCGCCCGCGCCATCATCGCCCGCTACAAGGAATTCTCGGGAGCAAACTGATGTTCAACACCGCCTCCAGCGCCCCGGTCGCCACGCCGTCCTCCGGCGCCCGCAAGGCCCGTCTGACGAGCAACCAGCGCCCCAAGTGGCTGGTGCCCGCCGTCGGCGTCGCGTCGATCGTCGTCGGTGCCGCACTCTCCGCGCTCGTCGGCTTCAACGTGGCCCTCTGGGCCGTGTTCGCAGCCGTGCTGTTCCTGGTGGCCGCGACGCTCGCCGTGAGCCTGGTCGAAGGGCCCCGGAACGGTGCCGACTCGCTGGTGACCTACCTCGTCTACACGGCGTTCGTGCTCGCGGTCGTGCCCCTGATCTCGGTGATCTGGACCGTCCTGGCCAACGGTCTGCCGGGGCTCAACGCCAACCTCCTGCTCACCTCGATGAACGGTGTCACCGGCGCCACGGACAACGCGGCGGTCGCGGGGGAGGCGCCGGTGCTCGGCGGGGCCTACCACGCGATCGTCGGCACCGTGTCCATCACGTTCTGGGCCACCCTCATGTCCGTGCCGATCGGCCTGCTCACGGCGATCTACCTCGTGGAGTACTCGAAGGGCGCCTGGCTCGGGCGCTCCATCACGTTCTTCGTGGACGTCATGACGGGCATCCCCTCGATCGTCGCCGGTCTGTTCGCGGCGGCGCTGTTCGGCCTGCTGTTCGGCCCGTCCACCCGCTTCGGCTTCGTCGCCGCGGTCGCCCTGACCGTGCTGATGATCCCGACCGTGGTGAAGAACACCGAGGAGATGCTCAAGATCGTCCCCAACGAGCTGCGCGAGGCCTCCTACGCGCTCGGCGTGCGCAAGTGGCGGACCATCACCAAGGTGGTCATCCCCACCGCGATCTCGGGCATCGCCTCCGGCGTGACGCTGGCGATCGCGCGCGTGATCGGCGAGACGGCGCCCCTGCTCGTGACCGCCGGATTCGCGACCTCCATCAACTGGAACTCCTTCTCCGGCTGGATGACCACGCTGCCGACCTACATCTACTACCAGATCCTCACGCCCACGTCCCCCACGAACCCGGACCCGTCCCTGCAGCGGGCGTGGGCGGCCGCACTGATCCTCATCGTCATCGTGATGCTGCTCAACCTGATCGCCCGACTCGTCGCACGCGCCTTCGCGCCCAAGACCGCCGGCCGCTGACCAGCTCCTCCGCGTCACCCTCGAGAAAGTAGCAAGGAACCCACCATGTCCAAGCGAATCGACGTCGACAACCTGAACGTCTACTACGGCGACTTCCTGGCCGTGGAGGACGTGAAGATGGGGATCGACGCCCGGTCGGTGACCGCGTTCATCGGCCCGTCCGGTTGCGGCAAGTCGACCTTCCTCCGCACCCTCAACCGCATGCACGAGGTCATCCCCGGCGCCCGCGCCGAGGGCCAGGTCCTCCTGGACGGGGAGGACCTCTACGGCCCGGGCGTGGACCCCGTCGTGGTGCGCTCGATGATCGGCATGGTCTTCCAGCGGCCGAACCCGTTCCCCACCATGTCCATCCGCGACAACGTGCTCGCGGGCGTGAAGCTCAACAGCAAGCGGATCTCCCGGGGCGATGCGGACGCCCTCGTGGAGAGCTCCCTGCAGGGCGCGAACCTGTGGAACGAGGTCAAGGACCGCCTGGACAAGCCGGGCTCGGGACTCTCCGGCGGCCAGCAGCAGCGCCTGTGCATCGCCCGGGCGATCGCGGTGAAGCCGGACGTCATCCTGATGGACGAGCCGGCGTCCGCGCTGGACCCGATCTCCACCCTCGCGATCGAGGACCTGATCAACGAGCTCAAGCAGGACTACACCGTGGTGATCGTGACCCACAACATGCAGCAGGCCTCGCGGATCTCGGACCGGACGGCCTTCTTCAACATCCAGGGCACGGGCAAGCCGGGCAAGCTCATCGAGTACGGTCCCACCTCGGAGATCTTCAGCAACCCGAAGCAGCAGCAGACCGAGGACTACGTCTCCGGCCGCTTCGGCTGAGCCGCCGCGCCACGACGACGGGCGCCGTTCCCCCTCACCGGGGGACGGCGCCCGTCGTCGTTCCCCGGGCCCGCCGGAGGGGAGCGGAGCCCGGGGCGGGGCAGCGCGGTGGTGCAGGCGCTACAGGAGGGGCGAGAGCGCCAGCAGGAGCGTGCCGGAGACGGCCCCGCACACCGGGACCGTCACGAGCCACACGAGGAGCACCCGCCGCACCACGCGGGGGTTGATCGTGTGGAAGCGCTGCTGCCGCCCCGCCCCGAGGATCGCGGCCGCGGTCGTCTGGGACGTGGACATCGGCACCGGGATCAGTGTGCCCCCCAGGAACAGCAGCACACCGGCCACGCCCTGGGCCACGGCGCCGCGGAAGGGGTCGATCGTGATCATCCGGGAGGACAGCGTGTAGGCGATCCGCCACGCCCCGAACAGGGTCCCCGTGGCCAGCCCGGCCGCGACCAGCACCAGGATCCACGGCTCACGGCCCGGCGGCGAGACGGGCAGGCCGGCGCACAGCAGCAGCGTGGTGAACACCCACACGGCCCGCCGCCCGTGGGTGATGCCGTGGCCGAAGGAGATGGCCGCGGCGCCGGTGGCCTGGGCCGCCTGGGCGTGGAAGGTCGTGGTGCCGGGCTCGGAGTGGCGCAGCAGGTGCAGGAGGGGCACCACCAGCGCCCAGGCGATCCCGTAGGCCAGCAGGGGCGCGACCAGGAGGGGGACGGCCAGGTGGGAGAGCGCCGCCGTGCTCAGGGGGCTCTGCTCGACCAGGTCCACGGCGTGGGCGCCGAGCAGCGCCCCCAGCAGACCGCCCAGCAGGGCGGTCGTGGACGACGACGGCATGCCCAGCCGCCACGTGAGGACGTTCCAGGCGATCGTGCTCAGCAGCGCGCACACCAGCGCGGCCGAGCCCACCTGGTTCAGCGGCACGGGTGCCGCCGGGATGATCCAGTCGGTCAGCAGCCAGCCGGCCGTCAGCACGCCCGCCGCGTTGACCAGGGCGCTCAGCACCAGACCCACCTTCGGGGTCAGGGCCCGGGAGCGCACGGGCAGGGCGAGGGCGTTGGGGGCGTCGTGGAACCCGTTGACCACCGTGTGGGCGGCGGCGAGGAGCAGGCCCAGGACCGTGAGGAGCGCCAGCACCGCGGTTCAGGACTCCGCCACGACGATGCGGCCCACCTCGGTGGACACGCGCACCAGCGCCCTGGCGGCCTGCGCGAAACGGTGGGCGGTCTGCTGGCGGCGCAGGGCCGGCACCGCCTTGTGGTGCTCCAGCACGTGCACCATGTGCAGCTGGTGGATCCGCTCCGCCTGCTTGCCGAGCCGCAGCATCTCGTACCAGTAGTCGTCGAGGTCCTGCAGGTCGCTGAGGTCGCGCATGGCACGGGTGGTCAGCTCCGACATCCGCACGATGACCCCGAGCTGGTCGGTGGCGTACGCGGGCGGGCGGCCGAGGCCGTGGGCGGTGTGCGCCTCCGCGACGGCCAGGAGCTCCTCCGCGGCCTTGTTGAGCCAGTGCCCCAGCACGTAGACGTCCTGCCGGGGGATCGGGATCACGAACGTGGAGCGCACCGTGGTCATCACGGAGAAGTAGAGGTCGGTCGACCGGGCCTCGCACTCGCGGATCGCGTCGAGGGTCGCGGTGTCCACCTGGGGGGAGCCGATCAGCTCCGAGAGGAGCCGGACGGACTCCGTCACCTGTCCCGACATGTCGGCGAGCAGGTCCAGGACCAGCTCGTCCTCCGGGAAGATGCGAAGTGCCATCTGTTGACCATCCTGGGCGTCGGGACCAGCGCCGCGGAGCACGGCGGGCTTCACTGTACACCGGGCAGTTGAACGGTCCGCGGCCGCGCGGGACCCCGACGCAGGGGGAGGGAAGGGGCGGTGCCGGACCGGGAGCGCCTCTCGGCGGAAGGCCGCTCGTGGCGGCTATGAGATGGAGCCCGGGGCTGCCGCGGCCCGGCACCTGCGTTCCATGGTAGTCGACCTGTCCCGCAGGCCAAGTCCGCCGGCTGTGGGCTCCGGCACGGCCCGGCGTGCGCCGGAGCTCAGTCCAGGTGCCCCCGGCGCCAGGCGCCCGCCGCGGCCTCGAGCTCCTCCGCGGTGCGCTCGAGGCGCTGGGTGAGGGCCACGGTGCTCGAGCCCCGGGCCGTGCGCGCGTCCACGACCGGGATCTGCCCCGTGTCGGCCAGCCGGATCCGGCCCAGGGCGATCACGCGGCAGAAGGCCGCGAACCGGTCGAGGGCGACGTCGAACTCGCCGTTGAACGCCCCGGACAGGATGGCGTCCGCCATCGTGGTGACCTCCTCGGCACCGGGGGGCTCCGCGACCCCTGCGACCACGTGGGAGACCTGCGCGGTGCTCCGGCCCGCCGCGAAGTAGTGGCCCATCCGCACCGGGTCCTGGCGCACCCCGGCCCGCAGCGCGTAGAGCCGCCACAGCGCCCCGGGGAGCGAGACCGCGGGGGCCTCCGCCCACATCTCGGCGATGCCCTCCAGGCCCTGCTCGTCCGTGAGCTCGATGAGCCGCCGGCTGATCTCCGGGTCGTCGCTGGCCCGGCCGCGCGAGACGAGGGCGTGGGCGGCGAGGTGCGCCGCCTCGGAGACGCGCGCCGGGTCCGGGCCGCCCTCGTGGGCGTCGAACTTCTCGGGGGAGAACCTCACCGGCTTGTGGTGGCGGGGGACGTCGGTCATGCGTCCAGGGTACGGCCGTGCTCCCCGGCGGGCCACGCGGTGCTCACCAGTCGCTGGCCGAGGCGTGCACCGCCGCGTCCCGCCACTGCTGGTCGGCCCGCTCGAACCCGTCCCGGGCCAGCGCCTTCCACAGCCGCAGGCCCAGCGCCGGGTCCTCCTGCTCGATCCCGGTCAGGGTCTGCGGGGACAGCACCCGGGCGGTGACGTCGGTGACGGCGCTGAGGGTCACGCGCTGCTTGTCGCCGGTGCCCAGGGCGAGCTCGCCGAAGCTCATCCCGGGGCCCAGCACCTGCAGCTCCACGCGCTCCCCGGTCGGCGTGCGCAGGGACATCGACACGTCCCCGCTGACGATGAGGTGGATGCCGGCGAAGTTCTGGCCGGCCCGCAGGATGTTCTCCCCGGCCGCCCACGTGCGCTCCACGGTGTGCGCCCGCAGCGCGCGGGCGTCGTCGGGCCCCAGCCGGGAGAACAGCTCCGACTCCGCGGGCTTCACCCGGGACGGGGTGCACTCCGGTCCGCCGTGCTCCTCGAGCAGCGCGTCCTCGACCCACTTGATCGCCGCGGCCCGGCTCGGGAAGACCTCGAGCGGGGGGTCGGCGTCGACGGACCGGGCGAAGCCGGGGTCGCTGGCGACCACGACCACCGTCCGCCCCGCGGCGTGCAGCTCCTCCCGCGTGCGGGCCAGCATCGGGATCGCGTAGTCGGCGATGACGTCCACCCGGCGCAGGTCCACCACCACGTAGGAAGCCTCGTAGGCGATGTCGCGGACCGTGCGGATCGCGGTCTCCGTGCCCGTGAAGAGCAGGTCCCCCTGGAGCTCGACCACGACGGCGTCCGTCCCGTGCTCGGCCAGCACGGCCTCGGCCTCCGCGTTGCGCCGGACCAGGGACGGGGACTGGTCGACCGGGTAGCTGGCCCGCACCGTGGAGCGGGCCACCCGCGCGGTGTGCGTGAAGTGCAGGTCCAGGTCCTGGGAGAGCCGCTCGCACGCGAGCACCCCGCGCACGCTGTTGCCGTGCCGGTCCAGGGCGGGGGAGAAGGTGGCCACGGCGAGCTCGCCGGGCAGGACGGCCACGATGCCGCCGCCCACCCCGGACTTGGCGGGCAGGCCCACCCGCACCATCCACTCGCCGGCGTCGTCGTACATCCCGCAGGAGCTCATGACGGACAGGACCCGGGAGACGGTCCCGGCGTCGAAGACCTCGTCCCCGGTGAGCGGGTTGGTCCCCGCGTTGGCCAGGGTCGCGCCCATCAGGGCGAGGTCGCGGCAGGTGACCAGCACGGAGCACTGGGCGAAGTAGTCCTCGAGGGCCTGCGCCGGGTCCCCCTCGATGATCCCGGCGGAGGCGAGGAGGTAGCCGAGGGCGCGGTTGCGGTCCCCGGCGTCGTGCTCCTGGGCGAGGACCTCGGGGCTGATCGCCAGGTCCCGGCCCGCGCAGCGCGAGTAGGCCTCGCGGATCCGGTCCCGGCGCAGGT
>JAPSHS010000095.1 GCA_031179495.1 Kocuria sp.
CACGGCGACGAGCCGGGCGTCCGGCAGCGCCGCGATGTCCGGCACCACCTTCTCGGCGATGTCGGCCGTGCTGACGACTCCCCAGCCGAGCGTGCGGCCGGTCGGGGAGAGGGGCTCGTCCAGGTGGACGGCGTCGAGGGAGGCGGCGACGAAGGGGGCGAGGTTTCCGGCAGGCATGGGCGCATTCTGCCACGCGGGCCGGCTCGGGACGCCCCGCCACCGGGGCGAACGACCGTTCGTCGCCTAGGCTGGCGGCATGCCCCGGGTCAGCCAGCAGTACAAGGACGAGCGCCGCCGCGAGATCGTCGCGGCCGCCAGCCGGTGCTTCCTGGAGCACGGCTTCGAGGGGGCGTCGATGCACCGGATCATCGCCGCCACGGGCCTGTCCGCGGGCGCGCTGTACAACCACTTCCCGTCCAAGCAGGAGCTCGTGCTCGCATCCGCGCGCACGGCGCTGGACCGCGTCCTGGACCCGGTGGAGGGCACGGACGAGGACGCGCCCGGTGGGGGTCCCGCGGAGTGGGTCACAGGGCTGCTGGAGCGCCTCGCCGGGGACCCGGCCGCCACGCGGCTGCTGCTCATCACGTGGGGCGGGGCCGTGAGCGAGCCCGCGCTGGCGGCCGTGGCCGGCGAGCACCTCGGACGGGTGCGGGACCGGGTCGAGGAGCGCTACGGGCGGTGGGCGGTCGAGGACCTCGGCCTGGACCCCGAGCGCGCCCGGGAGTGGGTCGCGATGTTCGCCCAGGCCATCCTCTCGGTGCTGCAGGGCTACGTGGTGCAGTCGTGCCTGCTGCCCGGCTTCGACCACGACGCGTACCTGGACTACGCGCGCACCCTCGCGGCGCAGTGACCGGGACGGCCCCGCGGCGGCCCTCCCGGGCTCAGGCGCGGAGCTCCCGGTGCTCGGCGGAGAGCAGCACGTAGGTCCGCGCGTTGGCGCGGACCTTCTCCTGCTCCGGGCCGGTGAGCTCCCGGCGGACCCGGGCCGGCACCCCGGCCACGAGGGACCGCGGCGGCACCACGGTGCCCTCCAGGACCACCGCGCCGGCGGCCACGAGGGAGCCGGTGCCGATCACGGCGCCGTTGAGGACGGTCGCGTTCATCCCCACGAGGACCTCGTCCTCCACGGTGCAGCCGTGCACCACGGCCCCGTGTCCCACGCTCACGCCCGCCCCGATCGTGCACGGGTGGCCCGGGTCCGAGTGGACCACCACGTTGTCCTGCAGGTTCGATCCCGCCCCGAGCCGGACGGGGGAGCGGTCCCCGCGCACCGTGGCGCCGTAGAAGACCCCGGACTCCGGGCCCAGCTCGACGTCGCCGACCACCGTGGCGGTCGGCGCCACGAAGGCGGTGGAAGCGATCCGGGGCGCGTGCCCGGCGTGCGGGAGGACCAGAGCGGTCGGGGCGCAGCGTTCCATGGCCCCAGCCTAGCGGCCGCGGCACGTCCGGGCCGGGGTCCCTGCGCCCGGGCCCGGACAGGGGGCCGGGCGCAGGCGCGCCGCCGCCCGGCTCAGACCTGCCGCGACGCCACCGGCAGCGGGGCGTGCGGGGCACGGTGCTGGATCGCCACCCGGATCTTCTGCCCGCCCTTGAGCACGTACTCCGCGCCGTGGACGTGGATGGTGACGTTGTCGGCCCGGCGCGAGGAGCCCTCGAGCTCGAGCACGTGGTGGTCGATGCAGACCCGGATGACCTGTCCCCGGTAGAGCACGGTGAACGAGACCCGGTCCAGCTGGCTCGGCAGCGCCGGGTCGAACTCCAGCCACTCGCCGCGCACGCGCAGCCCCGCGTACGCGCGGGTCACGACGTCGACGGAGCCGGCCATGGCGCCCAGGTGGATGCCCTCGCCCGTGGTCCCGCCCTGGGTGTCGTCCAGGTCCACCAGCAGGGCGTCCTGGAACGCCGACCAGGACCGGTCCGGGTGCAGCCACGCGAGCACCGAGGCGTTGACCACCCGGGAGAGCGAGGACCCGTGCGAGGACCGTGCGATGTAGAAGTCCACGGTGCGCTCGATGGCGGCGTGGTCCACGTCGTAGCCCATCCGCCCGAGCTCCTCGACGAGGCCTTCCGGGCCGAACAGGTAGACCAGCATGATGGTGTCCGCCTGCTTGGCCAGCTTGTAGTTGTTGGTCATGTCGCCCTCGTTCTCCAGCAGGAGGTCGAGGCGGCCGATGTTGCGGTACTTGGCCCGGTAGAACTCCCAGTCCAGCTCGTCGAGGTCGTCGTAGCCGTGGAACTGGCTGATGGTGCCGTCCCGGTTGAACGGCACGAACATCCGTTCGGCCATCCGCTGCCAGGTCCCCACCTCCTCGACCGAGAGGCCGTAGCGGGCGGAGAGCTCCTCGCGCTGGTGCTCGACCATGTCGTGGAAGATGTGCGCGCTGTGCCGGAACAGCCAGGCCGCCAGCACGTTGGTGTAGGCGTTGTCCTTGAGCCCGCCGCCGTGCTGGCCGCGGGGGCCGTCGTGGTACTCGTCCGGGCCCATCACGCCGGCGATGTGGTAGCGGCCGTCCGCGGGGTCGTAGTCGGTCAGGGACGCGAACAGGCGGGTGATGCCGATGATCAGCTCCGAGCCCTGACCGGCCAGCCAGTCGATGTCACCGGTGGTCTCGTAGTAGATCCAGGCGTTGTACGCGATCGCGAGGCCCACGTGGAACTGCCGCCACGAGTTGTCCGGCAGCCACCGGCTGGAGTGGTGGTTGAACAGCTCCGGCGGGGTCTCCTCCCGGCCGTCCGAGCCGGACTGCCACGGGAACGCCGCGCCCTCGAGCCCGAACTCCATGGCCCGGTGCTTCGCCATGGGCAGTCGCCGCCACCGGTAGGAGAGCAGCGAGCGGGTCACCTGGGGCTCGCGCAGGTTGACCACCGGCAGGATGAACAGCTCGTCCCAGAAGATGTGCCCCCGGTAGCCCTCGCCGTGCAGGCCGCGGGCCGGCACACCGGCGTCGCGCAGCGACATGTGCGGGGCGAGGGTCTGGGAGACGTGGAACAGGTGGACCCGCAGCGCCAGCTGGGTGAGGCACAGCTCGCTGGTCTGCCTCTCGGGGTCCGGGCACACGTCCACGTCGTAGCGGTCCCACAGCAGCGCCCACTCGACCTCGTGGGAGGGCAGCAGGCCCCGCACGCCGCTGGGGTTGCGGTCCAGCTCCGCGAGGGCGCCCTCGCGGGGCGAGCCGATCGCGGCGTCGCGGCTGGTGACGACCGCGGTGGTGGAGTCGATGATCACCGGGCGGCCGTCGGCGATGTTGACCTGGTGGCGGCGGAACTCGGTGCCGCCGGGCCGGATCTCGCGGCGCTCCCGCACGTTCTGGCCGCCCTCGATCGTCGTGCGCTGGGCGGTGGTGATCTCGATCTTGGACTGCGTGGTGCGCACGTGGGAGAGCAGGGTCTCGTGGTCGTCGGGCAGGGACGTCGACTCGAGGTCCACCAGGTGGTGGTCGTTGAGGTCCTGGTACTCCGCGACCCCGTTGTTGCGGACGCTGGGATCGATGCCCGTGCGCAGGTGCAGGCGCCCGGAGAAGCCGCGGGCGGTCACCGTGGTCTCCTGCGCGCCCAGGTGCCGGTGGCGCAGCGAGACGAGACGGCGCTGGGCGATCTCGAGGCGGGCGCGGGAGCCGTCCTCGCCGCGGTCGCCGTTGAGGTCGGTCAGGACCAGGGACCGGATGAGCAGACCGCGGCGCAGGTCGAGCTCGGTGCGCTCCTCGGAGGGGCACAGCCCGCCCTCCGACCACCAGTCGCCGCCGGAGACCCGCAGGTCCAGGTGCGTCCAGTTGGGGGCGTTGACCATGGACTCGTGCTCGACGTCGCGGCCGCTGAGGTGGCTCACCACCCGGTTGAAGACCCCGGCCAGGTAGTTGCCGGGGTAGTGCACCCCGTTGGCGGGGAACTCGCACGCGGAGCCGCGCACGCCCATGTAGCCGTTGGCGAGGGTCAGCAGGGCCTCCCGCCGGGCCTCCGTCGTCGGGTCGAAGCCCTCGAACACCAGCTTCCACGGGTCGTCGCGGCGGGCGCCGAGGTCGAGTTCGCCCACGTCGTTGAGCACGATCGTGGCCCCCGCCCGGTACAGGTCCTTGCGCTCGCCGTGGCGGCGGATCCCCACGACGGTGCCGAACCCCCCGGCCGCCGCGGCCTGGACGCCGGACACGGCGTCCTCGACCACCATGGAGCGGGCCGGGTCCACGCCCAGCATCCGCGCGCAGGTGAGGAACGTGTCGGGAGCCGGTTTGCCGGGCAGGCCGTGCTCCGCGGCGAAGTGGCCGTCCACGATGATGTCGAAGGAGTCCTGCAGCCCGGCGGCCTCGAGGACCGGGACGCTGTTGCGGCTCGCGGTCACGAGACCCACGGGGACCCCGGCACCGCGCAGGCGCTCGATGAGCGCCACGGTCCGCTCGAAGACCCGCACGCCCTTGGCCTCCAGGGCCTCCTGGAAATAGGTGTTCTTCAGCACCGACTGGCCCTGTACGGTCCACGCCCCCGGCGTCCCGTCGCCCTCGGGGAGGTGCGCCCCCCGGGCGGCGAGCAGCGAGCGGATCCCGTCCTCGCGCCGCCTGCCGTCCACGTAGTGGCGGTAGTCGGCGTCGGCGTCGAAGGACCGCCGGTCCACCGCCGTGCCCTCCTCGGCCGGCTCGAGCCGGTCGTCGGCCAGGATGGCGTCGAAGAGGGTCTTCCAGGCGGCGGCGTGCACGGCGGCCGTGTCGGTGACCACGCCGTCCATGTCGAAGATCACACCCTCGTGGGGGGTGCGGAGCTGGTCGACGGCGTGCGAAGGACCGTCCGAGCCGCCGATGCGGGGCAAGGACGCAGTGAACGGGGCGGTGGGCAGAGCGTTCACGGGAGTTCCTCCGGAGCTGGATGTGGTCTCCGCGGCCCCGGCGGAACCGTACGGAGAAACCCCAGCACGCGGCACGCTACGGACCCCGGACGCGGCGTTGCGGTTGGCACTGGAGCGGGACGCCCGTCCGTGCCGACGGTTCCTGACCAGTTCATTAAACGGCCCCGGAGCTGTGGGGGCAAGCCGCCCTCAGTCCGCCGCGAGCGGCAGGTGCACGGTGAACCGGGTCGATCCGGGCACGCTGCGCACCCGGACCCGCCCGTGGTGGGCCCCGACGATGGCCTCGACGATGGACAGGCCCAGCCCGACGCCCCCGGAGCCGCCGGCGCGAGCGTCGTCCTCCCGGGCGAAGCGGGAGAAGATGTGCTCCTGGAAGTCGGCGCCGATGCCCGGGCCGTCGTCGGCCACCGCGAGCACCGCCTCGGGGCCGGGCCCGGTCCCGAGCGAGGTGGTGACGGTGGTCCCGGGCGGTGTGTGCTGGTGGGCGTTGGCGAGCAGGTTGATGAGCACCTGGCGCAGCTGCGCGGGGTCGCCCCGGACGACGACGGGCTCGTCGGGCAGCTCGAGGCGCCAGTCGTGGCCGGGGGCCGTGACCCGGCGGTCGCTGACCGTCTCGACGACCAGCTCCAGCAGGTCGACGTCCTCCGGCACCACCGGGCGGCCCTCGTCGAGGCGGGCGAGCAGCAGCAGGTCCTCGACGAGCGCGGTCATCCGCGCGGACTCCGACTCGACCCGGGACAGGGAGCTGCGGCCCTGCTCGCTCATCGGCTCGGTGAGCCGGATCAGCTCCGC
>JAPSHS010000096.1 GCA_031179495.1 Kocuria sp.
GGCTTCTCCCCGGTCAGCGACGCGACCTCGGCCAGCTCCTGGGAGGCCCCCGGCCCACCGGGGGTGCCGACGCCGAAGCGCAGCGGGCAGGTCCGTACCTGCGGAGCCGTGGCCGTGGTGCCGGTGGTCGTCGTGGTGGATCTCTTGGTCATGACCTTCGGGGCGGCCTCGGCCGCGGGGATCGTCGACAGCGACAGGGCCGTCGCCACGAGGAGGGCAGGGATGAGGGGGGAACGGGGCATGGGGGTGCTCCTGGGCTCGCGGCACCTCCAGGAGGAGCACCGACAACGGAATTTGCAAAAGCATATACCGTGTCGGGCGCGATGTCTTCACAAAAGCACACAAGACGTGCGGTGCTTTCCGGTCCGCAGGCGCAGTGCGCCCACGGCCCGGTGGCCGCCTCCCCGGCGTCCGGAGGCGGGCGCCGGGGAGGCGGCCGGGATCAGCTCCGGAGCCGCCGGCGCAGGGCCCGGGTGAGCAGTGCGGTCCCGGCGGTCAGCAGAACCGCGGCCGCAACGGCGGGCGGCCCCGGTTCCGTGGCGGCCGTCTGCAGGTTCAGGCCGGGGTTCACGGCCACGGGAGCGGGCTCCGCCGGCACGGCGGGTGCGGCGGGCACGGCGGGTCCGGCGGGCACGGCGGGTCCGGCGGGCTCCGCCGGGACGGAGGGCGGGGTCACGGGGCTCCCGGGCAGGGCGTCGGTGCCGCAGGCGGCGTGCCGGGCCTGGGCCAGGGCGGTCAGGTCCTCGGCGGTGGCCTCGCCGAGGGACAGCGCCTTGACCAGGGTCGCGAAGGCGAGCTGTCCCGCCTGCAGGGATGCCCGGACCGTGGTGATCTCCGGGGTGTCCAGGAGCGGGTACAGGAGCGGCAGGAGCTCGTCGATCCGCGCCCCGGCCGCCTGTGCGGCCTCGGCGTCGCCCGCCCGGACCGCGGCCTCGCGCTGGGCCTCGACGGCGTTCAGCTCGGCCAGCACCGACCCCCCGGCGGCCTCGGTGAGCGCGTCGTAGGTGCTCTGGGACACCGCCATGGCGGTGAGCGTCTCCTCCATCTGGGTCAGGGCGGCGGGACCGGCCCCGGTGGCGGCCAGCGCGGCGTCCAGCTGGGCCGAGGCGGCCGCGCACGCGGCGTCCTCGGGGGCGGCGACGGCTGCGGGGCCTCCCAGCAGGAGGCCTCCCGCGAGCACGGCAGCGGCGGAACCGGTGGCCACCCATCGTGTCGGAACAGGCATGTCGTGCTTCTCCTCGGTCGAGTGTCGGTCCCGGGGGGCTCCCCGGAGCCGCCAGCCGGCGGCAGGTGGGACACCGCTCGGTGGGCCGTCGTGGAACGGCGGCGGGGCGGGGTCGCCGTGCTGCGGGCCGGCCGGACGTGCGGGGCGGAGGACGGGGCCTCGCGCCCCGGGCGGCCCGGCGGACTGCTGTGGACACAAAATAGGCGCTGACCAGTGTCTTCACAAGAGTGAACGAATGGATGACGGAGGCGGGGGACCGCGGTCCCGCGCGGGCCGGCCTCCCGGACGCGCTGCGCCCGTCAGAACGGGGTGGGAGGACGCGGGGACCGGGCGACGGTCCGCCGTTCGGTGCGTCCGCGGCGCACCGCTGCGCTCCCGCAGCACGGAGGCCGTGCCGCGGACGGCGTCCTGGACTCCCGGGACAGGGTGGGCGCTCGGTCAGGAGGTGAGGTCCCGGTCCTCGTCCCGGGTGTGCTTGTCGACGACCGCCCAGAACAGGTCCTCCGGGACCGCCTCGAGATCGGGGTGGACGGCGGCCAGCTCGTCGATGATGGCGGCGACGTCGTAGTGGGCGTGCACGTCCCCGCGCCGGGAGAGCCGGTTCGCGGCGATCAGGGCCTCGACGTAGGCGGCGTGGTCGGTGTCGGTGAAGGCGCTGAGCACCGCGTCGGCCCACAGCTGCTCGAACTCCGGGTGTCCCTCCGTGACCACCCGCGCGGGGACCGTGTCGGCCTCTGCGGTGTCGAGGGCCGCGGGGCTCCACACCAGGCCGGTGGCCTTGGCGAAACGGGTGCCGTCGTCGACCGTGACGGTGCGCTCGGACTCGTCGACGACGGTGTGCCGTTCGGTGCGCAGCCCCGTCCCGCCACGGATCACCACGGCGCGGGTGCCGACGTCGGTCGCGCCACGGACGGTGTCGCGGTGGTGGTCGGTCACGGCGTTCGCTCCTCGGGCTCGGGACGGGGTCACGGTGCCTGCCCCCCGGTGGCCGGCGGCCCCGAGCAGCTGTCGCCACCGCTCGGGCCGAACTCCCCCGGGCCGGCCCGGGTGCGCCGGGGCCGGCCTGGGTGGGCGATGATGGACCCCGGGCCCGGCGCGTCCTCGCGTTCGACCCGCGCCCGCCCTCCACCGTACGCCCCCGCCGAAGGACCTGACCATGCACCGTGCCGAGCCGCCCGCCGACCGAGGCCACCGGGGGGCCGCGCCGCGGGCGTGGCTGCTCATGGTCTGCATCGGGCTGGTGGCCCTGACCCTGCGCAGCCCCATCGTCGCCCTCGCACCGGTGCTCGGGGAGCTGCGGGAGGACCTGGGTCTCTCGGCCGCCGAGGCCGGGCTGCTCACGAGCATCCCGGTGCTGTGCTTCGCCCTCGCCTCCCCGCTGGCGTCGCTGGTGATCCGCCGCTTCGGCGTGGAGTTCGCGATCACCCTCACCCTCCTGGGCGTGCTGGCCGGCACGGTGGTGCGCTCGGCGGGGGACACGGCGGCGACGACGCTGGGCACCGTGGTGATCGGGGTGGCCATCACCGTGGGCAACATCGCCGTGCCCCTCATCATCCGCCGGGACTTCCCGGTGCGCCGGCAGGCGGCGGCCACCGGCATCTACACCGCCGCGCTCAACATCGGCTCGACCCTCGCGGCCCTGCTCACGGCCCCGGTCGCGGCGGCGGCCGGCTGGCGGATCGGTCTCGCGTCGTCGGTGCTGGCGGTCCTGGTGGGCCTGGCGGTGTGGCTGCCGGCGCTCGGACGGCGCCGCGCCCTCGTGCCCGCACCCCAGCCCCGCCCGGCGACGGGACCCACCGGGCGGGCCGGCGGCCGGTGGGCCGCCGCCGGTCTCGCGGCCGGGTTCTCGGGCCAGGCCTTCGCGTTCTACGGCGTCACGGCCTGGCTGCCGACCCTGCTCGTGGACGTCGTGGCGATGTCGACCGTCGAGGCGGGGGCGGCGTCCTCCTTCTTCCAGGTCTTCGCGATCGCGGGGGCGCTCGGCGTGCCGCTGGCGGCTCGCCGGGCCAGCACGACGGCGGTGGCCGCTGCCGTGGGCGCGACCTGGCTGTTCCTGCCCGTGGGCCTGCTGCTGGCCCCGGAGCAGTGGTGGGCCTGGACGGCCCTGGGCGGCGTGGCCCAGGGCGGCGGCATCACCGTGATCTTCATCGCCATCATGCGCCTGGCCCACGACGGACCCTCGGCCGGGCGCATCTCCGCGGTGGTGCAGGGCGTGGGCTACGGGTTCGGGGCCCTGGCCCCGGCCGTCCTCGGCCTCGTGCACGAGCGCAGCGGGACCTGGTCCGCGTCGTTGCTGGTCGTGCTGGCCGCCACGGCCGCGTACCTCGTGTGCACCACGCTGGCGGTGCGCAGCGTCGCCCGCCGTCGCCGGTGACCGTGCTGCGGGTGTGGTGGGGCCCCGGACACGCGAACGGCGCCGCCGGACGGGGTCCGGCGGCGCCGAGGGGCGCGGTGGGGCTCCGGGCTCAGCCCACGCCGATCACAGCGCGGAAGAAGTCGAGGAACATGCCCAGGATCGCGGTGAAGTTGGGGTTGAAGAACGCGTCGAAGGTGCCGGTGAGCTCGACCATGGAGGTTCCTTCCGAGGGGGGTGCGGGGGAGTCCGGGCCGCCGCGGGGGAGCGGGGCCCGGGCCTCAATCTAGCCGACGCGTTCGCTGCCGCGAATGGCCTTTCGTTCAGTTCTCGGCCGGCGCCGGGCTCCACGGCCACCGGCGGCCGGACCCACGTCCGCGGGTCCAGGACCGCGGTGGCCCGACCGGCACCGGGCCCGCACCGCGATCACCGGCCACGGGACGGCCGGGCGGCCGTGCGCGGAACCGTCCCCCCGGGTGCTCAGCGGGCGGAGGGGCCGAGGCCCACGAGCTCGGCGCTGTGCTCCCAGAGGGCGTCGGCGAGCGCGTCGTCGAGGGCCCGGGGGTTCGTGCGGGCCGGTCTCCTCTTCTCGTAGTAGCCCCCGGAGCGCCAGTCCCGCCCGGGCGTCCCCTCGGCCAGCCACACCAGGGTCTCCGCGCCCCGTTCGGGGCTGATCATGAGCCGGCGGCCCGGGCGGGTGCGGTACAGGAAGCGCAGGGGGGTGCTGGTGGCCGAGGCGAAGTTGGTCGCCACGCCGCCGGGGTGGAACGCCGCGGCGGCCGGGCCGGGCCGGCGGGCCAGGGCGCGGGCGAAGAGGATGTTGGCGAGCTTGCTGTCCCCGTAGGCCCCGTGCGGGGACCACTCCCGGGGGTCGCCGAGGTCCTCCGGGCGCAGCCGGCCGAGCCGCGCTGCCACGCTCGAGGTGTTGACCACGGCGGCCCCCTCGGCGGGCATCCGGTCCAGGAGCAGCCGGGTGAGCAGGAAGGGTGCCAGGTGGTTGACCTGCCACGTCCTCTCGTGCCCGTCCGGGGTGAGCTCGCGGTGGTCGAAGATCCCGCCCGCGTTGTTGACCAGCACGTCGATGCGCGGGACGGTCCGGCGCAGGTCCTGTGCCAGCCTGCGCACGTCGTCGAGCCGGGCGAAGTCGGCGCTGAAGTGGCGCGCCCCGAGCGGGCGGGCCACCGCCTCGGCCTTCTCCGCCGAGCGGCCGACGACCACCACCTCGTGTCCGGCGCCGGAGAGCCGGCGCGCGGCGGCGGCGCCGATGCCGTCGCTGGCGCCGGTGATCACGATCGTGCGCGGGTCGCTGCTCTGCTGCTCCATGGGGGCCTCCTCGGAGGAACCGGCGTCGGCCCCAGGGTACCGGTGCGGTCCGGGCGGGTCCGGCGGCCGGGCGGAATAAGCGGCCGGGCGGAGCCGTTGCGGCTCGCATGACGGACATCACCGCCACCACGACCTCCACCGTGCCCGTGGGAAGGTCAGGGCGCCGGGCCTGTCCGAGCTCGTGGTCGGGCACCTCGAGGAGAACGTGGGCGCCGTGGGCCTCCAGCTCCACGACGCGACCTCCGACGAGCTCACCGCCGTCGGCTGAGCTGTCCCGTCCCCGCAAACCACCGCACCGACACCACACCCGAGGAGCAACCCGTCATGGCCCGTGTTCTGATGATCGTCTCAGCCGCCGACTCCCTCACCATGCGTGACGGCACCGAGCACCCCACCGGCTTCTGGGCCGAGGAGCTCGTCGTCGCCCACCAGGTGCTCAGCGAGGCCGGGCACACCGTCGAGCTCGCCACCCCGGGCGGGCGCCGGCCCACCGTGGACCAGGCCAGCCTGGACCCCGGGATGACCGGAGGCCAGGAGCAGGCCGACGGGTTCCGCGCCTACCTGGAGCGGATCGACGCGGAGCTCTCCGCGCCCCTGGTCCTGTCCGAGGTCGACCCCGGCGACTACGACGCCCTCGTGCTGCCCGGCGGCCACGGACCGATGGCCGACCTCGTGCACGATGC
>JAPSHS010000097.1 GCA_031179495.1 Kocuria sp.
GGCAGGTGAGAGGACTGCGCTTGCCGCGGGCGTGGCCCAGCATGGGCAGGAGGGTGCGCTTGGCGATGTCGGTCATGGCTCTCCCAGGAGATCGGGCCCGCGGGAGGACCGCGGCCGGGGAACGGGTGCGCCCCCACTGCACCAGCGCCGGGTGAGTGCTCGGGGGTGCCCGGGTGAACCCCGGGTGAACGGAGCGTGGCCGGACGGCGGCATCCCCAGGTCGGGGGCGGAGCGGACGTTGCCCTCGAGGGCGCACGGGCGGGGTCGAGCACCGCTGCGCGGCACCGGTGGGGAGGGCCCGCGGTGACCAGGAACCGCACGTGGAGCTGCGCCGCTCCTCAGCCCCGAGGAGCTCCTGCCCCGAGGGCGTGCACGCGGCGCACCCGCTCCAGCCACCACCGGCGCCGGTCCGCGGACACCGCGCGGGCGGCCAGCAGCCCGGGGTCCGGGACCGCGTCCCGCAGCTCGAGCGCCCCGTCCACCGGGCGCAGCGGCTCGCGCAGGACGTCGTCACGCATGAGCGAGACCGTGCCCAGGCCGCACGCGTAGGGCAGCTCGGGCAGCGCGGCGGCGAGCGCGAGTCCCGCCCGGATGCCCACCGAGGAGTCCAGCGCGGAGCTGACCACGGCGGGCAGCCCGGCCCGGGCCACCACGTCGAGGGCGCCGCGCACCCCGCCGAGGGGTGCTGCCTTGACCACGAGCAGGTCGGCCGCCCCCGCCCGGGCCACCGCCAGCGGATCGCTCTCCTTGCGCACGGACTCGTCGGCGGCCACGAGGAGCGGCACGCCCCGGTCCGCGAGGCCCTCCCGGACCGCGGCCAGGCCCGGGATCGTGGGCACGGGCTGCTCCGCGTACGCGAGCCCGTGCTCCCCCAGCCGCTCCAGCGCCACGAGAGCCGTGGGCACGTCCCACCCGCCGTTGGCGTCCACCCGCAGCTCCGCCTCCGGCAGCAGGGCCCGCACGGCCGCGACCCGGGCGACGTCGTCGTCGAGGTCCTGGCCGCGCTCGGCGACCTTGATCTTCACGGCGCGCACGCCGGCCCCGAACCGGGCCAGCACCTCGGGCACCCGGGCGGCCGGGACGGCCGGGACGGTCGCGTTGACGGGGATCCGGGTGCGCCGGGGCGCGGGGAAGCCGCGCCACGCGGCGTCGGCCGCGGCGCGGAGCCACGCGAGGGACTCGGCGTCCCCGTACTCGGGGAAGGGGCCGAACTCGCCCCAGCCGGCGGGCCCGCGCAGCAGCATCGTCTCCCGCACGTCCACCCCCCGGAACCGCACGCGCATCGGCAGGGCGACGGCGTGCGCGTCGGCGAGCAGCTCGTCGAGCGGGGGCAGGGGCGCGGCGGCGGTCATGGGCCCAGCCTAGGCGCGCGTTCACAGCCGGGACCGATCCGCCCGTGGAAGAATGAGGTCTCCGCGAGCGCGGTCCCGGCCGCGCCGCGGCCCGACCGCCTGTCCGACCGCCAGGAGCTCCATGACCGCCACCGCCCACCGCCCGGCCCCGACCGCCCTCCAGGCGCTCTGCCACGTGCTCGCCGCCGCCCTGCTGTTCGGCGGCGCCGCCCTGGTGGGCGTGGTGGCGCTGACCACCGAGACCGGCCAGTGGCTCGACGAGCTCGCCTTCGTGCAGGCCCAGGGCGCGTTCCCCGGCCTCTCGACCCGTGCGGAGCAGCTGCTCGACTCGCTCCCGTGGGTGGTGGGGGCGGTCTCGGCGGTGTGCCTGGTGGTCCTGGCCGTGCGCTCCCGGCGCCTCGCGCCGGCGGTGACCGGGGCGGCGGTGGTGCTGCTGTCCAACCTCACGGTCCAGCTGCTCAAGCGCGTGCTCGTCGAGAAGCCGGACCTGGGCATCCAGGAGGCCGCGAGCAACTCCTTCCCCTCCGGGCACACGGCCGCCGCGGCCGCCGCCGTGGCGGTGGTGCTGCTCGCCGCGCCGGCCCGGTCCCGCGCGCTCGTCGCCCTGCTCGGGGCGGGTGCGACGACCGCGACGGGAGTCGCGACGCTGCTCAACGGCTGGCACCGCCCCTCCGACGTCGTGGCCTCCCTGCTCGTCGTGGCGGGGTGGGCGGCCCTCGGCGGGCTGGTGCTGCGCGTGACCGGGCCGGTGGAGCGGCCCGTGCCCGGCGGGGGCCTGGTCGCGCTGACGGCCGTCTTCGGCGCCGGCGCCCTGGCGGTGGGTCTGCTGCCGCTGTGGGCCGCCCTGCGGGAGATGGGCGGGGGCTTCGCGGCGATGGCCGGCTGCGCGGCGATCCTGGGGGTCAGTCTGCTCGCGGCTGCGGCACTGGCAGCGCTGCAAGCTCCCCGGTCGCGGCGTCCTCGGCCCTGATCCGCTCGAGCCGGTCCAGGAGGATCCGGGCCGCTCCCGCGTTGTAGGGCAGCCGGAACATCGAGGCGGTCACGGGCTGCAGACCGGCGGACCGCGCCGCGGCCGCCTCGCTCGCGTCCACCCGTTCGATCGCGGTGCGCATGGTCCGGGCCTGCTGGAGCACGAAGCCGCGGTCCACGGGGTGGCCGTGGCCGGGAACGAAGACCAGGTACCGGTCGAGGGCGGCCAGGTGCTCCAGCGCCGTGGCCCAGCCCCGCGGATAGGAGTCGCCGAAGTCGGGGTCGGCGCCCTGCTCCACGAGGTCCCCCGTGAACACGACGTCGTCGACGCCCACGCACACGTCGTTGTCGGTGTGCCCGCGGCCCAGGGAGAACAGCACGGCGCCGCGCCCGCCCAGGTCCACGCGGGCCAGCGAGGGGCGCCGGCCGGTGCCGGGCAGGTGCCGGTCGGGCACGACCAGGCGGGTGTCCGGGCCCTCCGCGGCGGCCATCTCGGGCTCGTGGGTGCCCACGAACGAGCGCTGGAAGTCGCCGTGGGTGAGGATCGTCTCGGCGCAGCCGCGGTGGGCCCAGAACTCCTCGGCGCCGGCGCGCCGGAACACGGCGTTGCCCATGAAGTGGTCGTAGTGGGCGTGGGTGTTCACCACCGTGAGCGGCAGGTCCGTCAGCGAGCGCACGGCCTCCAGGATCTCCCGGGCCTGACGAGGACCCGCGCCCGTGTCGATCACGAGGGCGCGACGGGTCCCGAGCACGACACCGGAGTTGAGCCTCCAGTTGTCCGTGCTCACGGCGAAGACGCCGTCGCGGAGTTCGTTGATGCGGGCCACCCTGACAGGCTACCGACCGGGGCTGTCTATCCTGGCACCCATGACCGCTTCCTCCTCCGGGCGTGCGGCCGGGGGCGCCGGCCGCTATGCTCCCTCCCCCTCCGGGGAGCTGCACCTGGGCAACCTGCGCACGGCCCTGGTCGCGTGGGCGGCGGCCCGCTCCAGCGGGCGGCGCTTCGTGCTGCGCGTCGAGGACATCGACCGGGTGCGCCCGGGCGCGGCCGAGCGGCAGCTGGCGGACCTCGCCCGGCTCGGCCTCGACTGGGACGGCCCGCCGCTGCTGCAGTCCGCCCGGGAGCCCGCGCACCGGGCCGCGGTGCGCCGTCTCACCGCGGCGGGACGCACCTACGAGTGCTACTGCACGCGCCGGGAGATCCAGGCCGCGGCGAGCGCGCCGCACGGAGCGCCGGGCGCCTACCCGGGCACGTGCCGGGACCTCACCGGCGCCGAGCGCGCGCGCCGCCGCCGGGACCGGCCTCCCGCCGTGCGCCTGCGGGCGGACGAGCGCGCCCGCACGGTCGTGGACCGCCGGGTGGGCGCGTACACGGGCCTCGTCGACGACTTCGTGCTGCTGCGCGGCGACGGGCGTCCCGCGTACAACCTCGCGGTGGTCCTGGACGACGCCCACCAGGGCGTGGACCAGGTGGTGCGCGGCGACGACCTGCTGCCCTCCACCCCGCGGCAGGCCTACCTGGCCGCGGTGCTCGGGCTCCCCGAGCCGCAGTGGGCCCACGTCCCGCTCGTGCTCGGCCCCGGGGGCCGCCGGCTCGCGAAGCGCGACGGCGCCGTGACGCTGCCCGAGCTCGTGGCGGCGGGCCACGGCGTGGCCGAGGTGCTGGCCCGGATGGCGGCGTCGCTGGGCCTGCCCGGCCCGGTCCGCACGGCGCAGGACGTCCTCGCCGTCTTCGACGAGGACGTCCTGCCGCGGGAGCCCTGGGTGGTGGACCCGGCCCGCTGGGCCGCTCAGCCGGCCCGGCGCACGCCCTGATCCGCCCGGGGCTGCTCGTCCCCGAGGGCGTGCGGGTCCTCGGGCTCGGCCAGGAACCGCTCGTAGGCGGTGGCCGTCAGGAAGGCCGGGTAGTCGTCGCCGAGGGCGACCTCCTCGAAGACCGAGCGGGCGTCGTCGAAGCGGTCGCCCCCGGCCCGCGCGATCCGCGCGAACTCCTCCTCGACGAGCTCCCGCACCCACTCCCGGGTGATCTCCTCGCCCCGGTCCGTGATCGCCCGGGAGTTCACCCACTGCCAGATCTGGGAGCGGGAGATCTCCGCGGTCGCGGCGTCCTCCATGAGGTGGTGGATGCCGACCGCGCCGTTGCCGCGCAGCCAGGCCTCGATGTAGCGGATGCCGACCTCGATGTTGTTGCGGATCCCCTCCTCGGTGATCCTCCCCTCGGCCGAGGCGATGTCGAGGAGCGCCTTGTCGTCGGGCACCACGTCCTCCCGCCGCCGGTCGAGCTGGTTGGGCCTGTCGCCCAGCACCTCGTCGAAGACCTCCCGGCACACGGGCACCAGATCGGGGTGGGCCACCCAGGACCCGTCGAAGCCGTCGTGGGCCTCGCGCAGCTTGTCGGCCCGCACCTTCTCGATCGCGGTCCGGTTGACCTCCTCGTCCCGGCGGGACGGGATGAACGCGGCCATGCCGCCGATGGCCACGGCCTGCCGGCGGTGGCACGCCCGCACGAGCTGCTCGGTGTAGGCCCGCATGAACGGCTGGGTCATGGTCACGGCGTTGCGGTCCGGGAGGATGAAACGGGGCCCCCGGGTGCGGAAGTTCTTGATGATCGAGAAGATGTAGTCCCAGCGCCCCGCGTTGAGCCCGGCGGCGTGCTCGCCGAGCTCCCAGAGGATCTCCTCCATCTCGAACGCCGCGGTGATCGTCTCGATGAGGACCGTGGCGCGGATGGTGCCGCGGTCCGCGCCGAGCAGGGACTCGGCCCGGGCGAAGACGTCGTGCCACAGCCTGGCCTCTCGGTGGGACTCGGTCTTGGGCAGGTAGAAGTAGGGGCCGAGCCCAAGCTTCCTGAGCCGGCGGGCGTTGTGGAAGAAGTACAGGCCGAAGTCCACGAGCGCCCCGGCGATGGGCTCGCCCCGCACGGACAGGTGCCTCTCCTCGAGGTGCCACCCGCGGGGGCGCACCACGATCGTCGGGTTGTCCCGCGGGTCCTTGTTCAGCAGGGCGTACCGCTTGCCCTCGGGGTTGGTGAACTCGATGGTCCCCTCGAGCGCGTCGATCAGGTTGAGCTGGTTGGTGACCACGTTGGTCCAGTGCGGTGTGTTGGCGTCCTCCATGTCCGCGAGCCACACCTTCGCCCCGGAGTTGAGCGCGTTGATGGTCATCTTCCGCTCGGTGGGCCCCGTGATCTCGACCCTGCGGTCC